>NZ_QGSW01000406.1:0-6604 GCF_003176715.1 Micromonospora sp. S4605 | reverse complement strand
TGCTCCCACCCTCCCCGGCACCACCCGGGTCAGGCTGCCCTCAGCTCCATCCCCTCGCTGCGACAAGGCAGACGGCGAAGGTCTCTCACCTCCACTCGAAACACAGCGCCTCACGGCGCACGAAGCCAACGTGCCAGCGGTCCGCAGTAACGGTCCACGAACCGGCGCGGGCGTCCCAGATCCAGTGCGGCTTGCCGCGGCGAACCTCGTCGATGCCCAGCACCGCGACCGGCTCCGGCTCGGCCGGCAACACCGCGCTCGCGTGGGCGGTGAACGCGGCAGCGACGACCGGCCAGGAGATGCCGTGGTCCCGGGCGGCCTGCACGATCGTGCGACCCGCGTCGGCGACCGCCGCCCCGGCCGCTTGCCGCAGCCGGCTGGTCAGCCGGGCACGGGCCGGGACCTGCGCGACCTGCTCGGTGAACGACTTACGCGGACAGTCTGGCGTCGGGCAGTACCAGCGACGTTTCCGCCAGCGCAACTTCACCGGCCGGCCACCGACCGGCAAATCCCGCGGCCGGGTCGTGGTCCATTGCTTCACCCTCAGCGCACGCTGCCCGCACTGCGGGCAGCATCGTGCCTGCTCACAACCGGTGGACAGGTCCACCACCGGGACACCGGTGGCGTCCAGCTCGACCCGCTCAGCGACCAGACCGTCCAGGCCCAGCAGCCGCGTCGTATCGTTGACCATGCTCGCAGCTCTTCACTTGTGACCATCCGAACTAGACACTCAGATGATCACTGACGGGCTGCGAGCCCCTCACGCTCGGGTCGACTCAGCCGCGAACCCCGCTCAAGTTCGAAGAGCCCCGTTGGTGGGCACGCCACATACCGATAACCAACCCGTTCGGGTAGTGGGCAGGGCCTACGGATCTGTGAGTGTCACTGCGGTGGTTCTGGGTGGACTGCCGCCAGGATCGGTGCCGGCGTACCGGCGGCGCGCCCGATGCCGACAACCTGACTGGGAATTCCGGGACAGCTGGCCGGACCCAGACACCCACGGCACTGAAAAGGCACTGAACCGCGCAGCGAGCTGCGCGTGCGCGCCGGGGCTTGGATAGGTGAGCGTGGGTCGGTGGCGAGGCCCACTTCACTCAGGTCCGCAACGCGTTGATGTAGCGTTCGGTGATCAGGCTCTGCACCTTGCGGTTAAATGGCCCGCCAGCGCGGGCGACCAGCAGCGCGGGACGCGAGAACGCCCGGATGTCGAACCAGACCTCGTCATTGGCGGCCAGCTCGACGATGAACGCCTCCTCGCCGCATTCCGGGTGACCCGGCAGCGTGCCGTAGGCAAAGCCGCGACGGTTCGGCTCATCCACCGTGTACACGACACGACAGGGCGCGGCGATGCGCAGCCAGCCCCATCCGAGCGTCAACACCACAACGCTGCCAGCGACGGCGACCGGGCTCGACGCGATGACCGCCAACCCCACTCGACGATGCATGTCCCATCCGGACAGCGCGTGAGCGGCCCCCTCGAACCCAACGCGGCCAGCGCCCAATCGCGCTCGGCGATGGACGTGGTGGTAGCCGGCCGGCAGCCCACCGCGCGTGGCACCCTCCTCGGGGTAGGTCAGGTCCGCGCGCCGGAGTTCCTCAACGCCAGGCAAGCGACGCAGCAACCCCATGCCACAAGTCTGCCCCACCACGACGTGACCGCTGGCCGAGTTGGTCAACATCCACTTCTGCCGCTGGTCGGTGTCGCGGCATCCGGTCACGCCAAGACCAGTGCGGGGGCAGGCGGGATGCTCGCTTAAGGGCGTGTCTCATTTGGTGAGGCGGCGGTAGCAGATCAGGGTGCTGGCGATGGTGGCGAAGGCTTCGAAGTGGTCGCCTTTGCGGTCGTATCGGCGGACGAGGCGCCGGTAGCGCATCAGCCAGGACATGCAGGCCTCGACGACCCAGCGGTGGCGGCCCAGGCGCGTGGAGGACTCGATGCCCTTACGGGCGATGCGTACCTTGATCCCCCGCCGCCGGACCTCGCGGCGTAGCTCGCGGGCGTCGTACGCCTTGTCGGCGTGCAACTTGTCTGGCCGCCATCGGCGGCGCCCGTTGGGTGTGCGGATCGCCGGGACGCTGTCGAGCATGGGCAGCAGCAGTTGGCTGTCGTGGACGTTCGCGGCGGTGGCCAGAACGGCCAGGGGCAGCCCGTTGCGGTCGCAGATGACGTGGAGTTTGCTGCCCGGTTTGCCTCGGTCGACCGGGTTTGGGCCGGTCAGATCGCCCCCTTTTCCGCCCGTACGCTGATCGAGTCGACCACCGCCCTCGACCAGTCGATCCGGCGGTCGGCGCCGAGCCGGTCCAGGGTCGCCTCGTGCAGCCGCAGCCAGAACCCGGCCGCGGTCCACTGGCTGAACCGTCGGTGCGCGGTCGCCCGGGTGACCCCGAACGACGCCTCCGGCAGCTTCCACCAGGAACAACCCGCCTGGGTCACGTACACGATCGCGGCGAACACCGCCCGGTCGTCCACCCGCCGCCGACCACCACCCTGCCGACGAACCGGCGCGGGCGGGATCAACGGCGCCGCAATCTCCCACAGATCATCCGGCGCCCAGGTACGGATCATGGCCTCGTCCACGGAAGCAGATCATGCCCCAGGCCAACGACCATCCAAATGAGACGCGCCCTAAGTAGACATTGCGGGATACTCGCGGGATGGCCGAGGTGAGGGACGCCGATACCGGCGCGTCGACGGCATCTGACGCCGGGGCATGGGTGCCGGGGCGTGATGTGGTGCCCCTGCGGCGGGCGGTCCGTGCCTGGTTCTCGATCTCTTTGCAGACGTTCGGTGGTCCGGCGGGGCAAATCGCGGTGATGCAGCGGCACCTGGTGGATGAGCGCCGGTGGATCGGGCAGCGTCGGTTCCTGCACGCGTTGAACTACTGCATGTTGTTGCCGGGTCCGGAGGCGCAGCAGCTCGCCATCTATGTGGGGTGGTTGCTCAACGGCATGCGGGGCGGGTTGATCGCGGGGACGTTGTTCGTGCTGCCCGGCCTGGTGGCTTTGCTGGCGCTGTCGGCGCTGTACGTCGGCTTCGGTGACACCCGGATCGTGACGGCGTTGTTCGCCGGGCTGGCGCCGGCGGTGGTGGCGATCGTCGTCCAGGCGGTGTGGCGGGTCGGTACCCGCGCCCTGGCCAACCGGGTCCTGGTGGGCTTCGCCGTGGCCGCGTTTGTCGCTCTGGCGGTCTTCGGGGTGCCGTTCCCGGTGGTCGTCGCCCTGGCCGCGGTGGCCGGCTGGGCGGTTCACCGGTGGCGGCCGGCCTACCTGGCCTCTGCTGGTCACGGTGGTGGTGGGAAGGACGGGCCCGCCCCGCTGATCCCGGACGACGCGCTGCATCATGACCGGCCGACCGGCCGACGCGCTGCGACGGTGTTGGCTGTCGGTCTGCTGGCCTGGTTCGTCCCGGTGGCTGCGGTGGCGGCCCTGACCGGTGTCGGCAGCGTCTACACCCAGCAGGGCCTGTTCTTCTCCGGGACCGCGGTGGTGACCTTCGGCGGCGCGTACGCGGTGCTCGCCTTCGTCGCGCAACGGGCGGTGGAGGACTACGGATGGCTGACCGCCGGAGACATGGTGCGCGGCCTCGCGTTGGCGGAGACCACGCCCGGGCCGCTGATCATGGTCGTGCAGTTCGTCGCGTTCCTCGGCGCGTACCACAACCCGGGCAGCCTCGATCCGTGGGTGGCCGGCGTGGTCGGGTCGCTGTTGACGACCTGGGTGACCTTCGTGCCGTGTTTCCTGTTCGTCCTGCTCGGCGCGCCCTACGTCGAACGCCTGCGCGGCAACCACACGCTGTCCGCCGCGCTGACCGGGATCACCGCCGCCGTCGTCGGCGTCATCGCCAACCTCGGCCTGTACTTCGCCGCCCACACCCTGTTCGCCCGGCAACACCTCGTGACCACCGGCCCGCTGCACCTGGAGCTGCCCGACCTCGGCAGTTGGCGACCGGTGCCGCTGGCCATCGCCGCGATCGCGGCCGTGCTGGTCTTCGGCCTGCGCTGGTCGGTCCTGCGGGTCCTGGGCGTCAGCGCCGCCCTCGGACTTGCCGCCGGCCTGGCAGGGCTTCCCGTCTCCTGACGCCGACAGCCAGCGCCATCCCGGAGGGGTGGTCGCCCCGGTCACTGCGGGAACTATCTGTGGTTGCGGAGCGACTACCAGGACGACGCGGCAGGCTCCCGGCCTCCGGTCGGCTACGGATGAGAAGGGCGGAGCGGGATGCTCGCTGCGGTGCGACAGGGCGCGATCGTCGCTGGTGTGGTGGCGGCCACGGTGCTGATGCTGCCGGGCGCGGCCTTCGCTCACGGTGTCGGCGGTTCCAGCGAGACCGTCGGCGGGTTCGTGTGGCTGGGCACGAAACACATGCTCGCCGGCTGGGATCACCTGCTGTTCGTCGGCGGCGTCCTGCTGCTGGCCGGCAAGATCCGGCGGGCGGCGAAGCTGATCTCCCTGTTCGCGGTCGGGCACAGCATCACCCTGTTCACCGCCACCGTCGCCGACTGGCACGTCAACCCGGTCCTGGTCGACGTCGTGGTCGCGTTGAGCCTGGTGTTCGTCGGCGTGGTCGGCCTGCGCGGCCGACCAAAGAACTGGACCTGGTTCGCCGCCGCCGTGCTCGCCTTCGGCCTCATTCACGGCCTCGGTCTGGCCACCCGGTTGCAGGACGTCGGCCTACCGTCGGACGGGCTGATTCCTCGCGTGCTGGCCTTCAACCTGGGCGTGGAGATCGGGCAGCTCATCGCGGCCGTGGCGATGTTCATGCTCGGTGACGTGCTGCGTCACTACCTGCCTCGGCTGCGGGATGTCCGGCTGTCGCACGCCGCGCTGATCGCCGCCGGCGCCGTCGCCGCCACCGTCCTGCTGGTCACCTCCGGCCCGGATGCGCTGCGCCCCGTCCAGGCGGCCACCGGCCCGGCGAGCAACTGCGAGGTGCGCAACCGCACCGAGACGTTCCCCGCCGGCAACGCGCATCCGGTGAAGGACTTCTTCGAACCGGGCGAGACGGTGCCCGCGACGTCGTTCGGGCACGTCATCGGCGACGGGTACGTCATCGTCACCTACCGGCCGGACCTGCCCGCCGAGCAGCTCGCCCAGGTGCGGACCTTCGTCACCGACCCCACCGCCGGCCGGGTCGTCGGCGGCTCCGCCACCGACCAGTCCGAAGCGGTCAAGGCCGTGCACGCCTACCAGACGATTGCCTGCGACACCGTCGACGTCGACGCGGTCCGCCAGTTCACCCAGGATTGGTTCGCCGACCCCCGCTCCAAGCCCGCCGAATAGCCCCGCGCGTCAGTCGTGCTCCGGGATGCCGGCCACCCGGTGCGACGCGGCGTGCATCACCTCTGTCATCAGCCGCCGCACGTGACCACCCCGGGCCGTGTAGAGGGCGCGCCGGCCCTCCCGCCGTACCGTCACCAGCCCGGCCAGCCGCAGTTTGCCTAGGTGCTGCGACACCGCCGGCCGCGCCACGCCCAACGCCGCCACCAGCGCGGTCACGTCGTGCTCGCCGTCGACGAGCAGCCACATCAACCGCAGCCGCGTGCCATCGGCCAGCATCCGCAACATCTCCGTCGCTGCCTCCACCTGTCTGTCGGCAGGCAGGCGTTGTTGCAGGTCACCCGCATCTGCAACGTTGTCGCGTGCATACATGAGCACATATTATCGCCGCCGTCACGGGTACCGACCCGTCATGCCGCCAAGGACGTTGGGAGACGCGGTGAACGACCACGACCACGAGCACGGTCATGACCACGGCCACGGCGGCCGCCTCGCCGCCTGGTGGCACCGGCTGACTCACGCCGTCGTCCCGCACTCGCACGACTCCCGCGCGAAGATCGACCCCGCGTTGGAGTCCTCCCGCGAGGGCCTGCGGGCCCTGTGGATCTCCCTGGTCGGCCTCGGCGTCACCGCCGCCGCCCAAGCGGTCATCGTCGTGCTGTCCGGGTCGGTCGCCCTGCTCGGCGACACCCTGCACAACGTCGCCGACGCCCTGACCGCCGTCCCGCTGGCCATCGCCTTCCTCCTCGGCCGCCGCGCCGCCACCCGCGCCTACACCTACGGCTTCGGCCGGGCCGAGGACATCGCCGGCATCGTCGTCGTCATCGCCGGCTCGGCCGTCGCGGCCGGCTGGACCGCGGCGTGCTCACCATCGAACGCAACCGCACCACCGCCGGCTACCAGATCATCGAAGGCCATCCCCAAGACCCCCGCCGGACGCCGCGCGGTCGCCCTGGACAAGCGCACCGTGCAGGTGCTGCGCGCGCACCGCCGCCGACAGCTCGACCAACGGACCCAGGCCGCCGAGAACGCCAAGCCGTGGACCGACTCCGGGTACGTGTTCGTGCGCGCCGACGGGCTGCCGATCAACCCGAACTACGCCACCACCCGCTTCCGCAAAACTCGCCCAACGCGCCGGGCTACCCCCGGTGCGGCTGCACGACCTGCGCCACGGCGCCGCGTCCCTCGCCCACGAAGCCGGCGCCGACCTCAAGACCCTGCAGGACCTGCTCGGCCACTCCAGCATCGTCACCACCGCCGACACCTACACCAGCGTCCTACCCCCGGCACAGCGGCGCTGCGCCGACGCCACCGCCCACCTCGTCCTGGC
>NZ_QGSW01000328.1:0-6610 GCF_003176715.1 Micromonospora sp. S4605 | reverse complement strand
CCTCCCCGGCGTCCCCCGGATCAGGCTGCCCCCAGCTTCACGCAGCCGCTGCGACGGCCACGAGGTGAAGGTCTTCCACCTCCACTCGGTTCAACAGCGCCTCGCGGCGCACGATGGCATCGATGAACACGACCGGATACACCGGGTCGAGGGGCCGGTTCTGCCACTCGGCCATCCCCTCCATCACCTTGTCGGTGATCGTGGAGATGGTCTGCTTGGACACCTCAGCCCCGTACACCTCGGCCAGGTGTGCAGCGATCTCCCCGTGGGTGAGGCCCTTGGCCGACAGCGACAGGACCATGTCGTCGACCCCGGTCAGGCGCCGCTGCCGTTTGCGCACGATCTGCGGCTCGAACGTGCCCGCCGCGTCGCGAGGAACCCGCACCTCGACCGGTCCGACGTCGGTGAGGACCGTCTTGGTCCGGCTGCCGTTACGGGTGTTCCCGCTACCCCGACCGGCAGGGTCGTCCTTGTCGTAGCCGACGTGGTCGGTGATCTCACCGTCCAAAGCCGACTCCAGGACCCGCTTCGTGAGCTGCTGCAGCAGCCCACCTCCCCGGTCAGTTTTAGCCCGTCACCACGAGCCCGATCGACCAGCATCGCGATCAACTGCTCATCCGTGACCGCATCCGCCGGCCTGGCGGCCGGCTCCTGCCCCGAGGTGATCTCGGTCGTCATGTGGCGTCTCTCCCTTGATCGGTCGATCAGCCGTTATTTGTACACACCCGACAACCGGCGCTGACGCTTGCGGACGATCTGCGGTGCGAACGACCCGTCGTGGTCGCGGGGCACGTCGATCTCGACCGAGCCGACGTCGGTAAGCACCGTCTTGGCCCGCACACCGTTGCGGGAGTTCCCGCTGTTCTTGCCCGCCGGATCGCCCTTGTCATAGCCCAGGTGGTCGGTGATCTCACCCTCGAGCGCTGATTCCAGGACCCGTTTCGTGAGCTGCTGCAGCAGCCCGCCATCGCCGGTCAGCTGCAACCCGGCCGCCCGGGCTTGCTCCACCAGCTGAGCGACCAGCTCCGCGTCGACACCCCCCGCCGGCTGTCCCGGCGCATTCTTCGCCAGCGGCAGCATTCACGGCGGCCATCGATCCATCGGACATCAGTTGCTCCTCTTTGATCAGGCGTTCCACCGTTCGTCTTACAGTCCGAGTGTCAACGGAGGGTTGCTATGGGTACTCATTCGGTGCAAGGTCGAACGTAGACCAGCGTCTCGACTTGGGCAGGAAACATGGCGGCTGCTAATCAAGGCGACGACGACGGGTGTCGGCCTGGTGACCGGCTTGCGGCTGCAGAAGAGCTGCAGGCGGTCGAGGCCCGTATTACTGAACAACTCCTTGGTCTGGCACGGCTCCGACGAGCGGGGGTACTGCTCTCCCCGCCCCCGTATGTGCGCCGTCATATCGTGGAGCACGCCGCAGCCGGCGCAGTTCTGGACGGCAGGGTGTTGTCCGGAGAGTTCCTGCCCTACGTCGACGCGCTGAGGCTGCGAACGGTGATTGGCCTGCGCAAGGCGCAAGGTGACCTACTCGTTAGCTGGTCCAAGGTGGCCTACACCTGGCGGTGGGATGATCCGTCGGCCAACGCCGACGCACTGCGATTCCAAGTCGCCGTGGATGGGGGGATGCCGGACCGGGTGGCACACCCGGAGTCCACGTGGCAACCGCGATGGGTGCACTGGCCGGGCAACAACGGGGAGATCATGGCTCGCCACGGCGAGGGGCCCGTGTGGGCGGTGGCCACGGCTGTGCTGCCGGACGGGCGGTCAGTGGCGGTTACCGGCGGCGACGATGGCGCCGTGCGGGTGTGGGATCTCGCCGCCGGCACGCCGGTGGGGCCACCGCTGACCGGCCACGATTCGGTGCGGGCAATGGCCACTGCGGTGCTTCCCGACGGCCGGGTCGTGGCAGTGAGTGGAGGCCGAGACGGGATGGTCCGGGTGTGGGATCTTGCCTCCCGGACTCTGGTGGGGGAGCCCATGAACCACGGCGACTGGGTGACGGCGGTGGCCACCGCGGTGCTGCCGGACGGGCGGGTGGTGGCCGTCACTGGCGGCGGCGCCTCGATGATGCGGGTATGGGATCTGCCCGCCGGCACCCCAGCGGGACACCCCCCGACCAGTCCCGCCAATATCTGGGCACTTGCGACCGCGGTGCTGTCCGATGGCAGAACGGTGACGGTCGACGGCGGCGGCGGGAGGGGCGTGGTGCGGGTATGGGACGTGGGTGCCGGGACGCCGGTGGGTGATCCTCTGACGGACCTGGACGACTGGGTGACAGAGCTGGCCTGTGCCGTTTTGCCAGACGGGCGGACGGTGACGGTGGCCGGGGGCTTCGGTGGCAAGGTGCGGCTGTGGGACGTAGCCGCCGGGACACCGGTGGGTGAGTCTCAGCGCGGTCACCAAGGTGCCGTGGAGGGGGTGGCCACGGCAGTACTTCCGGATGGGCGGCCGGTGGCGGTCACCGGAGGCCGCGACGGCAAGGTGCGCGTGTGGGATTTGGCCGCCGGGACGGCTGTGGGGCTACCGCTGAACGGTCACATTGATGCGGTGAAGGCGGTGGCCACGGCGGTGCTGCCGGACGGGCGGTCGGTCGCGGTGACCGGTGGCGAGGATGGCACGGTAGGGGTGTGGGATCTAGCTGCTGAGACGACGGTGGGTGAGCCGCCGAGGGACACCCCCGCCTTTGTGTGGGCGGTGGCCAGCGTGGTGTTGGCAGACGGCCGGACGATAGTGGTGACCGGCGGCGACGACGGCAAGGTGCGGATGTGGAATCTCGCCGACGGGATGCCAGTGGGTGAGCCGCTGAGTGGGCATAAGGGCACTGTGGAGGCGGTGGCCACGGCGGTACTCCCCGATGGGCGGCCGGTGGCCGTTAGCGGAGGCGTTGATGGAACGGTCCGGGTGTGGGATCTGGCCGCGAGGAGGCCGGTGGGATTGCCGATGGCCGCCCGCTATCCGGTGCGGGCGGTGGCCACGGCGGTGCTGGCGGACGGGCGAGTGGTGGCCGTTACCAATTACGGTGAGGCTTGGGTGCGGGTGTGGGACCTGGTCACCGGCGCTCCGGTCGGTGAGAACCTGGTCGGCCACAACGGCGTCGTGACAGCAGCGGCAACGACCGCGCTGCCGGACGGGCGGGTGGTGGCCGTTACAGGTGCCGGATTCCATGACGGATCAGTGCGGGTGTGGGATTTGGCCGCTGGGACGCCGGTGGGTGAGCCGCTGATCGATCATGACCCATGGCATTGGGCTGTAATGGCGGTGGCCACTGCGGTGCTGCCCGACGGGCGGGTGGTGGCCGTTACCGGAAACGCACTCGATCCCTACATGACGGGTAAAGCAGAAGAGACGGTCCGGGTGTGGGACCTGGCGGCCGGGACGCAGGTGGGGCAGCCGCTGAGTGCGGGCAAGGGAACTGTGTGGGCGGTAGCCACGGCGGTGCTGCCGGACGGGCGGACGGTGGCGGTTACCGGGGGCGGGGAGGCAGTTCGCCTGTGGGACCTCGAGACTGGCAGACCGCCGTCGCATCCGTTGCCGGTGAACGGTGCTGTACGCGGAATTGACGTGGTCATGGGGCCAGATGGCCTACGCGTGTTGCTCGTGGGCTCCGGAACGGCCTGCGTGGAATTGTCCGTTAACGAGCCGGAAGCCGATACACGCGGCCGGCAGGCGCGCCGACCGGACTGAGGAAGAGAGGACTGCCGTGCGTGAAATGGTTGGGGTGCATGGGATAGGTCAGCATCAGCGTGGCCGCCACCAACTGCTTGCCGCCTGGGGACCAGCTCTTGCGGATGGGCTAGAGCGGGCGGCCGGGTGTCGAGTTGCGCAACCGATGTTGGACTTGGCGTTCTACGGGGATCTCTTCCTTCCCGACCGTGGTGGCCCGTCCACAAAGTCGGGTGACGCAACATCGCTGCTCGATCTCATGGATGAGAAGGAGTTGAGTGAGGTGAGCGAGGCACTCGCGGATGTGGTGAGTGCCGGGGACCTGGCCGTTGCGGAGGCGGAGGTTGGAAAGGCCTACACCCGCACGCCGCGCTGGGCACAGGCGCTGCTCAGAGCCGTTGACCGGCGATGCGGTGCTGCTGCTGGGGTCCTGTACCTTGGAGTGCTGCGTCAGGTGCGCCACTACCTCACAGACGGCGACCTTAAGACACAGGTCGACGCCCGCGTCGCCGACACCGTCGGCACCTCTTGTCGAGTGCTGATCGGACATTCGTTGGGATCGGTGGTCGCGTATGAGTACGTTCGGCAGCACCCTGGTCAAGGGGTGCAGTTGCTGGTGACTCTCGGGTCGCCCTTGGGTCTGCGGATGGTTCGGGAGCGGCTGCAGGTCGAACAGTTGGCGGTACCCCGTTGGGTCAACGTGCGGGATGTGCGCGATCCGGTGGCGTGCGCGGGGGAGCTGCGCCGCTGGTGGCCGCAGATTGACGAACGTGACGAGCTGGTTGTCGACAACAGCGGCGACGCCCATGCGATAGAGCGGTATCTCAACCGTCGGGCGACCGGAGAGGTGCTCATCAGCGCCCTACCGCACCTGGTTGCCGCGTGAGCACGCTAGATGATGAGGTGCTGCGCCGGCACTTTGTCGCGATCGCAACAAGCAAGTACGACGACCCGACGTGGGACGAGTTAGCGGTTCATGCCGAGGTTGAAGCGGTTCAGCGGTGGTTGTGTGCGAATGAGTTGGGAAGCCGCGGGTTCCAGCCGCGGTACAAGGAGCTGGCCGACAACCCCACAGAGGACGAGATCCGTAACGCGCTGAGGAACCCTGCGCCGTCAGCGAGGTGGGGCGACGCAGACGCCGCGTTTGTGTTCATTACCGGGCATGGGTTTAAGGATGAGGACGAAACACATTACTTGATTCTCCAAAGGACCGAGCGATCGAGGTTGAGGGCGACGGCCCTTCGATCCGCTGAGATCATTGGCTGGCTCACCGATACTCGCATACGGCATCTGGTGGTGGTTGTAGATGCATGCTATGCCGGCAAGGCGTCGGAGGAGATTCTTCGCCTCAGCCGTGATTTGCCCAGCGCCTGGCTAGTGCTGTATGTGGCCACGAAGAATGAGGAAGCTAAGGTTGGGGCTTTCGCTGCTGCCCTGACGGCGTTTCTCGCCGAACTTCGAGCCGACGTGGGCCAGCAGTACGGCCTCAACGAGTACCTGAATGTGCAGGACTTCCGTGAAGGCGTTCAGGAGAAGCTTGATGAGCTTGGAGCGCTCCAGACTCTGACGGCGTTGCAGGGCAGCAAGCAGAACGGGCCCCACGTCTGCCTACCCAACCCCCACCACCGGCGCGATCCGGCCGTCAACGTATCGGCCGCTCGCCATGATCTGGCACTACCCTTGCAGGATCTGCAAACGCATTGGGGACCACGGTCGCGTGGAGTGGCCTTGGAGGAGCACCAAGGGTGGCTATTCACCGGCCGCGCCGGACTAATGAAGCAGCTAATCGCTACCGCGACCAACGGCGCCCCCGGAGCGACCGTTATAACCGGCGGCGCCGGCAGTGGAAAGTCGGCGGTCCTGGCCCGTCTGGTCACGCTCAGCGACCCCATGTTCTGCGCCCGCCACCATGCAGAAGTCGCAGCCATACCCGCTGACCTACGCCCACGGCAAGGCGCGGTCGACGTGGCGGTGCTGGCTACGGGCAAGCTGCACACACAGGTGCTAGCCCAGATCTGTCACGCGCTCGAAGTACCCGCCCCGGCCTCCAGCCACCCCGAACCAACCGTCGAGGAACGGTTGCACGCTTGGCATGAATGGCTGGAAAGGCAGTCGCGGAATGTCACCATTGTGATTGATGCCCTCGATGAGGCGACCGACCCGCACACGCTGGTACGCGACGTCCTCGCCCGGCTCGAACTCTCCAACACCGCGCCCTGCCTACGTCTGTTGGTCGGAATCCGGTCTCGTGCCGCTAGCGACCGCACCGACCGCGCTGCCGCACCACCCGATACGGCCGATCTGGCCGACACCGCAGAGGCTGCCCTGCACGCGCGCCGCATCGCCGTTGACGAAAAACCCTGGTGGGACCAGCATGATGTCATCCACTACGTCCACAGCGTCCTCCGCCACACCTCTGGCTCTCCGTATGCCACCGCACCTACGCCACTGATTGCGTCGGTGGCCGAGGCTCTCGGGACCGGAGCCGGCCGCTCGTTCCTCATCGCCCGTATCGCCGCCAGTTCCCTGGCAGGCAGCGACAGAGTTATCGCTGCCAACGATTCCGGCTGGCTTGCCGCCCTAGATGGCGGCTTGGTCGGCGTCTCCGTCTTTCGAAAGGACCTACACACGAGCCTGCGGGACCCGGAGGAACGCCACCGAGCGGTGGTCCTGCTCCGCGCGGTTGCGTTCGCCAAAGGTGCAGGCCTTCCATGGCGCAAGATATGGCCGCTGGTCGCCCACGCTGTAGACGATGACGGCGGCTACTACGGCGATGGTGACATCGCGCGGCTGCTCGCCTCACGGCTCGGCGGCTACCTAATCACCGATAGCGAAGACGACACTACCGTTTATCGGCTCTTCCATGATTTACTCCGCGACACCCTGCGCGAACGGTGGCGCGAGCTTCTCGCCCCACCCGTCTCATGACCGCGGCCACCCC
>NZ_QGSW01000232.1:0-6702 GCF_003176715.1 Micromonospora sp. S4605 | reverse complement strand
GTCAGGGGCGCGGGGTGCCGGGGGTCGAGTATTCTTGGCGACCGTAAGGCGATGACCCGGCCATCACCGGCGAGCCTCCGGAAGAACAGCCGGGTGACCGGCCCAGTAGAACCGGACGGGTCCGGCCCGTCACAGCCGGCCAACGAGCGGGCGGTCGATCCTGACCGCCAAGCGGGGTGGTACCGCGGGCCCACCCGGGGCGCCGACAGGCGTACCGGAAAGGCTCGTCCTCGCAGACCCACACGACGCGTGAGCTGCTGAGGAGAGCGACCCCCGATGGCCTATCCGTTGCACGACCCGACCGCCGCCGGCGTGCCGGCGAGCCCGGACCTGCCCGCGGTCGAGCGCCGGGTGCTGGAGCACTGGACGGCCGACAAGACCTTCGAGGCCAGTGTCGAGGCCCGTCCCGCCGGCACCGACGGCAAGAACGAGTACGTCTTCTACGACGGCCCACCGTTCGCCAACGGCCTGCCGCACTACGGCCACCTGTTCACCGGCTACGTCAAGGACGTGGTGCCGCGCTACCAGACCATGCGCGGCCGGCACGTGGAGCGGCGCTTCGGCTGGGACTGCCACGGCCTGCCCGCCGAGGTGGTCGCCGAGAAGCAGCTCGGCATCACCAGCAAGGCGGAGATCCTCGACCTCGGCGTGGCCCGGTTCAACGAGGCGTGCCGCACCTCGGTGCTGGAGTTCACCCAGGACTGGGAGCGGTACGTCACCCGACAGGCCCGCTGGGTCGACTTCACCAACGACTACAAGACCCTCGACCTGGACTACATGGAAAGCGTCATGTGGGCCTTCAAGACCCTGCACGACAAGGGTCTGGTCTACGAGGGCTTCCGGGTGCTGGCGTACTGCTGGCGCTGCGAGACGCCGCTGTCGAACACCGAGACCCGGATGGACGACGTCTACCGGGACCGGCACGACCCGACGCTGTCGGTGTGGTTCGAGCTGACCCCCGACGAGGGCGCCCCGGAGCCGGTGCGCGGGCCGGTGCGGCTCGGCGTCTGGACCACCACGCCGTGGACCCTGCCGTCCAACCTGGCGCTCGCCGTCGGCCCGGACATCGAGTACGCGGTGCTGGAGCGCGACGGCGACCGCTATCTGGTCGGCGTCGCCCGGCTGGCCGCGTACGCCAAGGAGCTGGAGGGGTACGAGCAGGTCGGCACGGTGAGCGGCGCGGACCTGGTCGGGCGCCGGTACACCCCGCTCTACGACTTCCTGGTCGAGCAGGCCGGCCCGAACGCCTACCAGGTGCTCGGCGCGGACTTCGTCACCACCGAGGACGGCACCGGGATCGTGCACCTGGCCCCGGCCTTCGGTGAGGACGACCAGAACACCTGCAACGCGGCCGGCATCCCGACCGTCGTCACGGTGGACGACCACACCCGGTTCACCGCGCTGGTCCCGCCGTACCAGGGCGAGCAGGTCTTCGACGTCAACAAGCCGGTGATCCGGGAGCTCAAGGAGCGGGGGGTGGTGCTCAAGCAGGACACCTACACCCACTCCTACCCGCACTGCTGGCGCTGCGACACCCCGCTGGTCTACAAGGCGGTGTCGTCCTGGTTCGTCGCGGTGAGCAGGTTCAAGGACCGGATGGTCGAGCTGAACCAGCAGATCAACTGGACCCCGGGGCACATCAAGGACGGCTCGTTCGGCAAGTGGCTGGCCAACGCCCGGGACTGGTCGATCAGCCGGAACCGGTTCTGGGGCTCGCCGATCCCGGTGTGGAAGTCCGACGACCCGACCTACCCGCGGGTGGACGTCTACGGCTCGCTGGAGCAGATCGAGCAGGACTTCGGCGTACGCCTGACCGACCTGCACCGACCGGCGGTGGACGAGCTGGTCCGCCCCAACCCGGACGACCCGACCGGCAAGTCGATGATGCGCCGGGTGCCGGAGGTGCTGGACTGCTGGTTCGAGTCCGGCTCGATGCCGTTCGCCCAGGTGCACTACCCGTTCGAGAACCGCGACTGGTTCGAGCACCACTACCCGGGTGACTTCATCGTCGAGTACATCGGGCAGACCCGCGGCTGGTTCTACACCATGCACGTGCTGGCCACCGCGCTGTTCGACCGGCCGGCGTTCCGCAACTGCCTCAGCCACGGCATCCTGCTCGGCTCCGACGGGCGCAAGATGTCCAAGAGCCTGCGCAACTACCCGGACGTCTACCACGTCTTCGACTCGTACGGGTCGGACGCCATGCGCTGGATGCTGATGTCCTCGCCGGTGCTGCGCGGCGGCGACATGGCGGTCACCGAGACGCTTATCCGGGACGCGGTGCGCCAGGTGCTGCTGCCGCTGTGGAACGTCTGGTACTTCTTCTCGCTCTACGCCAACGCGGACGGGTACCAGGCGCGCCGCCGGACCGACAGCAGCCACCTGCTCGACCGGTACGTGCTGGCGAAGACCCGGGAGCTGGTCGACACGGTCCAGGCGCAGCTGGACGCGTACGACATCTCCGGCGCCTGCGCCACCGTGCGGTCCTACCTGGACGCGCTGACCAACTGGTACGTCCGGCGTTCCCGGGACCGCTTCTGGGCCGGTGACCACAACGCGTTCGACACCCTGTGGACGGTGCTGGAGACGCTCTGCCGGGTGGTGGCGCCGCTGGCGCCGCTGACCGCGGAGGAGATCTGGCGCGGGCTCACCGGTGAGCGGTCGGTGCACCTGACCGACTGGCCGGACGCCACCGGGTTCCCGGCCGACCACGACCTGGTGGCGGCGATGGACGACACCCGGGCGGTCGCCTCGGCGGCGCTGTCGCTGCGCAAGGCGAAGGGCCTGCGGGTGCGGCTGCCGCTGGCCCGGCTGACCGTCGCCTCCCCGGCGGCGGAGCAGCTGCGGCCGTTCGCCGACCTGGTCGCCGACGAGGTCAACGTCAAGGCGGTGGAGTTCACCGACGAGGTGTCCGCGTACTGCCAGCAGGTGCTGACCGTGGTGCCCCGGGCGCTCGGGCCGCGGGTCGGCAAGCAGGTGCAGCAGGTCATCAAGGCGGTCAAGGCGGGAGAGTGGGAGCTGGTCGACGGCGCCCCGGTCGCCGCCGGGGTCACCCTGGCCGAGGGCGAGTACGAGCTGCGCCTGGTCGCCGCCGACGCCGAGCACTCCGCGCCGCTGCCCGGCGGCGAGGGCGTGGTCGTGCTGGACACCGAGGTCACCCCGGAACTGGCCGCCGAGGGGCTGGCCCGGGACGTGGTGCGGGTGGTGCAGCAGGCCCGCCGGGACGCCGATCTGGACGTCTCGGACCGGATCGTGGTGGCGCTGTCGGCGTCCGAGGAGGTGCGCGCGGCGGTGGCCGGGTTCGCGGACTTCGTGGCCCGGGAGGTGCTGGCCGACCAGGTCGACGTCGTGGCGGGCGTCGAGGGGTTCACCGGCGAGGTCGGTGAGGGCGATCGGGTGACGGTCGCCGTTCGCCGGGTATGAGATTCGGGTGAGCCGGCCGTAGTGGCCCCTTCCGTCGCGTTCGCGCGGCGGAAGGGCCGCTCCGGGCCCCTCGCCGCCCACCCGGACCAGCCCGCGGACCGCCCGCCACCCGCGCGGGGTGTCCGGGGGACGTCCGCTAACGTGACAGCGCCCGACCAGCCCGACCAGCCCGACCGCCGGAGGATCCGTGCCCCTGCTCTACACCATCGGCAAGCTCACCGTGGCGCCCGCGCTCCGGTTGGCCTGGCGCCCCACCGTGGAGGGGCTGGAGCACATCCCGCCGACCGGCGGGGCGATCTTCGCGGCCAACCACCTCTCGGTCGCCGACGAGCTGCTGCTGGGCACGGTGGTGCCCCGGCACCTGGCGTTCTGGGCCAAGTCGGACTACTTCAAGGGCACCGGGCTGCGCGGCTGGTTCAGCAAGGCGGTGCTCACCGGCCTGGGTGCGATCCCGGTCGAGCGGGCCGGTGGGCGGGCGGCGCTGTCGGCGTTCGACGCGGCGATCCCCGCGCTCAAGGGCGGTGACCTGGTGGTCGTCTACCCGGAGGGGACCCGGTCGCCGGACGGCCGGCTCTACCGCGGCCGCACCGGGGTGGCCCGGCTGGCGGTCGCCGCGCAGGTGCCGGTGATCCCGGTCGGCACCATCGGCACCGAGAGGGTCCAGCCGATCGGCGCCCGGATGCCCCGGCTGCTGCCGGCGGACATCACCATCCGGTTCGGCAAGCCGCTGGACTTCACCGGCCGGCCGGACGACCGGACGTCGCTGCGGGCGATGACCGACGAGGTGATGAGCGAGATCCAGAAGCTCACCGGCCAGGAGTACGTGCCCCGGTACGCCCCGCCGCGGGCGCACCCGGCGACCCCCGGTGACACCCCGGTCTGACGACGGCCCGACCCGGCCCTGGCTCGACCTCTCCCCGACCCCCGCTCGGCCGCTGCCTGGCCCCGGCCTGGCCCCGATCTGAACCCTGCCCGGCCTCGGCCCGGCTCGCCTGGCCCGGTCACGGCGGCTGGTCGCCGCGGTGGCTCTCCTGGTCGAGCACCTGGTCGACGTCGGGCAGCCGGTCGAGCTGGGCCAGCTGCCGGGCCATCCGGGCGTTGGGCGGGAGCCGGTTACGGTCGCGGGCCAGCAGGGCCCAGTAGCCGGCGGTGAACGGGCAGGCGTCCGCGCCGAGGCGCTGGCGCGGGTCGTACCGGCAGCCGCCGCAGTAGTCGCTCATCCGGTTGATGTACGCGCCGCCGGCCACGTACGGCCTGCGGTCCAGGTCGGCGTACTGGCTCAGGCCGATCGCGTTCACGGTCATCGCCCAGGCGTAACCGTCGACGAAGCCGCGGTGGAAGAAGTCGACCAGCTCGGCGGCGTGCCAGCCGCGTTGCCGGGCGTAGTTGCCGAGCACCATCAGCCGGGGGACGTGGTGCACCCAGCCGTGCTCACGCAGGTCGCCGAGGACGTCCGACAGGCAGCGCGCCCGTACCGCGTCGGCGTCCAGGTCGCGGAACCAGGCCGGCACCGACCGGCGGCCGGCCAGCTCGTCGCGGCCGGGGTGGCCGCGGCCGAAGTACCAGTACAGGTTCCACACGTAGTCGCGCCAGCCCAGCACCTGGCGGATGAAGCCCTCCACGGCGGCCAGCGGGGCGCCGTCGCGGCGGTACGCCCGTTCGGCGGCGCGCACCGCCTGCACCGGGTCGAGCAGGCCGAGGTTGAACGCGGACGACAGCGCGCTGTGCGCCATCCACGGGTCATCGGCGAGCATGGCGTCGGCGTACCGGCCGAAGTGGGTCAGCCGGTGCCGGAGGAAGTGCCGCAGCCGGGCCGTCGCCTCCCGGGTGGTGGCCGGGAACCGGCGCGGCCCGTCTCGCCCGACGAACCGGATGCCCTCCCGCTCCCACCGGTCCAGGTCGGCCCGGACCTCGGCGTCGATGTCGTCCTCCGTCGGCATCGGCGGAGGCGGCAGGTCGAGCCGGCGGGCGCCCTTCGGCGGCGGCTCCCGGTTCTCCGGGTCCGGGCTCCACCGGCCGCCGACCGGCTCGTCGCCGTCGACCAGCACCCGGTGGCGCTCCCGGGCGAACCGGTAGAACGCCTCCATCCGCAGGGCGCCCCGGCGGCCGTCCGCCCACTCGGCGAAGTCGTCGACAGCGGTGACGAAACCCCGGGGCGGCAGCACGGTGACCCGGTCCAGACTCCGGACGAACGCCAGCGCGGCCCGGGAGGTGGGGTGGCACACCTCCAGCGGCTCGCGGACCCCGCGCAGCGCCTGCCGGTACGTCTCGGTACGCAGGAAGATCGCCTGGTCGCCCAGCTCGGCGGCGCGGTGGCGCAGCGCGGACAGCACCAGGTGGGCCTTCTGCCGGTGGTACGCGCGCCGGCGGAAGACCGCCTTCGACTCGATCAGCAGGACCGGTTGGTGGCGGTGGTCGAGGAAGTGCGGCCCCAGCTGGTCGGCGAAGAGCCAACGCCGCGACATGCCCCGATTGTGGCCGTTTTATTCAGAAATGAGGACGAGGAAACCTCAGCCAATCGGCTCAGTTCTGGTCCGCCGTCACGATCTGCGTGCGCATCCGGTCGAGCAGTCGGGCGCTGTCGTCGACGGAGAGCCGGGTGAACACCGCGGTGGCGATGCTGCCGTGGTCGGCCGAGGTGCAGACCACCACGTCCGTACCGCCGTCCCGACCGACCGCGCAGCGTCCGTGCCGGCCGCGCACCCCGGTCTCGACCACCTGCGCCGCGCCGAGCCGGTACTGCGCGGTGAGCCGGTCCAACTCCTGCTCGGCGTCCGCCTCCGGAGTGAACCGGAAGCCGGTGCCGCCGAACACGGTGACCCGCTTGCCGTCCCCGGTGGCGTAGACGCCGGCGAAGGTCTCCTCGGCCAGCCAGTGCGCCTTGCGTACCTCGGTCTCCAGCTGCCGGGCGGTCTGCTCCGACCGGCTGTCGTCGCGCAGCCGCAGGTCGTCCACCTCGGCCGGCAGCGCCGCCTTGGCCGGGTACTGCGCGGCGATCGGCATGCCGTAGTAGGCCGGGCAGCCGCAGCAGCAGGCCAGGGTGAGCAGCAGCAGCCAGGGCCAGCGGCGACGTTTGCGGACGGCCACCGGGACGTACCCCTTGGGGGCCTGCCAGCCGGGCGGGGGCGCCACCGGCGGCGGGGTCTGCCTCCCGCGCCGCTGCGGGGGCGGCCGGACCGGGGCGGCCGGCGGCGGGGCCGGTGGTCGGGCGACGAAGGCCGGTGGTGGGGCCGGTCGGGCGACCGGGGCCGGTGGCGGGGCCGGCCGGGAGACCGGCGG
>NZ_QGSW01000343.1:0-6772 GCF_003176715.1 Micromonospora sp. S4605 | reverse complement strand
GGGTGTGGGTGAGGAGGCGGGTGAGGGTGGTGCGGGCGGAGGTGACCGAGACCTGCTGGCCGACGATGGCGCGGACGGCCATCTCGAAGCCGTCGACCGAGCGGGGGAGACGGATCCCCGGTTCGCCGGCGACCACCGGGGCCAGCGCCGGGTCGGCGGCCAGCGTCTGGTCGACGGCGGCGGGATCGGCGTCGAGGTCGAGCAGGCGGCGGCAGCGGGCCACCGCCGGCGCCAGGTCGCGCATGTCGGTCAGCCGCAGCGTCGCCGACACGTGCCCGTCGGCCGGGGTGAGCGCCACCTCGCCGGTGCCGTGCGGCAGCCGCAGGCCGCGCCGATAGGTGCCGTCGCGCACCTCCTCCATGCCCGGCAGCGCGCGCAGCGCGAGGAAGTCCAGCAGCGCGCGGGCGTGCAACGGCGGGCGGTACGCCAGCCGCAGCGTGATCGTGCCCGCCCCGCCCGGCGCCGGCCGCCGCCGGGCGGCTCGCAACTCGGACGGAGGCACCCCGTACACCTCGCGGACCGTGTCGTTGAACTGCCGTACGCTGCCGAACCCGGCCGCGAACGCGACCTCGGCCAGGCCGAGGTCGGTGGTCTCGATCAGGGTGCGGGCGGTCTGCGCGCGCTGCGCCCGGGCCAGGGCGAGCGGCCCGGCGCCCATTTCCGTACGCAGCATCCGGTGCAGGTGCCGCTCGGTGTAACCGAGCCGGGCGGCCAGCCCCGGCACGCCCTCCCGGTCCACCACCCCGTCGGCGATCAGCCGCATCGCCCGGCCCACCACGTCGGCGCGGACGTCCCACTGCGGCGAGCCGGGTGCCGCGTCCGGCCGGCATCGGCGGCAGGCGCGCAGCCCGGCGCCCTGGGCCGCCGCGGCGGACGGGAAGAACCGGACGTTCTGCCGCTTCGGCGTCATCGCCGGGCAGGACGGCCGGCAGTAGATCCCGGTCGAGGTCACCCCGGTGTAGAACCACCCGTCGAACCGCTGGTCGCGGCTGTCGACGGCCCGGTAGCACCGTTCGAAGTCCAATTCCACGACACCGATGATGCTCCTGCTCGCGGCCGGTGGCTCGCGGGAATCGGACACGGCCGTGCGGCTGGCCCGGCCCGGTCAGCGACGCCGGGTCAGCGGCGCCGACCGGGCCGCTCGTTCCGACCGGGTCGTTCGGTGAGCAGGGCCGGCCGGAACAGGCCGTCCGGGTCGTAGCGGCGCCACGCCCGGGCCACCCGGCGGCCGGTCTCGCCCGGGTAGATCCGGTCGAACGCGGCGCGGTCCGGCCGGGACTCGAAGTTCACGTACGCCCCGTCGGTGTGCCGGGCGACGTCCCGGAAGGCAGCGTCGAGCGCCGCCCCGCCCTGCGGCGGGAAGACCGAGGCGACCACTAGCGTGCTCTGGTGCCGGTGCGGGTACGCGGTCGCCTCCGGGGCGACGTCGGTGACCGCGCCGCCGACCGACCGCAGCTGCACCAGGGCCCGGTGCGGGCCGGTCACCGCCCGCATCACCGCCCGGGCGCTGTCCTCGTCCAGCTCGGGCAGCAGCCCGTTGGTGGTGAGCGACGGCTGCTGGCCCACGTTCGGGTGCAGGTGCGCCGGCGGCACCAGGGCGGCGTACGGCACCAGGTCGCTGCGGTGCTCCAGCAGCTTGCCGATCTCCAACAGCGGAGCCACGGCGGGCCGGACGCGGCGCATGCTCTCCGCCGCGACCACGGCGGTGAGCTGCATGACCGCCGACGACCCGTACGGGAACAGCACCGCCGCCGTGCTGAGTTCCCGCGGCGCCTCGGCCAGGCGGGCCGCCCACTCCCGCAACGTGCTGCCGTCCGGGCTCGCCTCGACGGCGAGCTGGGCCACCCCGACGGTGCGGATCTCGGCCGCTTCGATCTCGAAGGCCACCACGATGCCGACGCCCGCGCCGGCGCCCCGCACCGCCCAGAACAGTTCCGGCTCGTGCTCCGCGTCCGCGCGCAGCACCGTCCCGTCGGCCAGCACCACCTCGACCGCGCGGACGTGGTCGATGGTGAGCCCGTACGAGCGCACCAGCCAGCCGACGCCGCCGCCGGTGGCCAGCCCGCCGACGCCCACGTTGCCGTGGTCGCCGGAGCTGATCGCCAGCCCGTACCGGGTCAGCGTCTGGGCGACCTGCGCCCAGCGCGCGCCGGCCTCGACCCGGACCAGCCGGGTACGCCGGTCGAGCACCTCGACCCGGTTCAGCGCGGACAGGTCGATGACCACCCCGCCGTCGTTGCTGGCGGAGCCGGACAGGCCGTGGCCGCCGCTGCGGACCGCGACCGGCAGCCCCTGCTCGCGGGCGTGGCGGACGGCGGCGACCACCTCCGCGGTGGTCTCCGGCAGCAGCACGGCCGCCGGGTTGGCCCGGGTGGTGTACGTCGAGCGGAGCATCGCGTACCGCCGGTCGCCGGGCGTGACGAGCTTGCCGGTCAGCTGCTCCGGCAGGTTGGCCCGCAACTGGTTCATCGCTGCCCCCTGATCTGTCGTACCTGCTCGCGGACGGCCGGCACCACCTGCGCGGCGAACACCTCGAGCTGGGCCCGGTGGGCCGTGACCGGCCAGAAGACGAACGTGTCGAAGCCGAGGTCGACCGCCCACCGGGTGAGCGTGTCCACCCAGACCCGGACATCGCCGACCAGGCCGGTGGCGCCCCGGTACGGACCGATGGCACCGATGACGTTGTAGATCCGCCGGATCGACGCCGGGTCCCGACCGGCGGCCCGGGCCGCCTCGTCGATGACCCGCTGGCGGGCCGGTACCTCGGCCGGCGGCACGTAGATGTTCAGCGGTGAGATCCACCCGTCGGCGTACCGGCCGGCGACGCTGAGCATGCGTGGTCGCTGGCCACCCAGCCAGAGCGGCACCGGGCCCGGTGGCACCGGCCCGGCCTGGTAGCCCTCGACGGTGTGCTGCTCGCCGCGGAAGCGCACCGCGTCGCCGGCCAGCGCCCGCCGCATGATCTGCAGCGCCTCGGCGGTGTACGCCACGGTGGCCGGGCCGCCGCGCCGGGGTCCGCCCATCGCGGCGATGGCGTCCGGGCTCGGCCCGCCGCCGACGCCGAGGACCACCCGGCCGCCGGTCAGCACGCTCAGCGAGGCGGCCGACTTGGCGAGCATGGTCGGCGGGCGCAGTTGCAGGTCGGCCACGTCGGTGAGGAACGAGATCCGGTCGGTCTCGGCGGCCAGGTGGCTGATCAGGGTCCAGGTGTCGAAGTAGCTGGGCTGGTAGGCGTGGTCCTGGACGGCCAGGTAGTCCAGTCCGCCGGCGACGGCCGCCCGGGCCAGCTGTCGGGTTTCGGGTAGTTTGTCGACTGACGGATCGAGGCTCACCCCGAACGTCAGCGGCTGCTGGTAGTCGGTCATGACCCCAGGCTGCGCGGGTCCGATCGGCTTGCCAAACCCCAGGTTAGTTACTAATCTTTGATAAGTGACTGATCGACCACCGCCCATCAGTCGGGCGTACCAGGACATCGACGACGCGGGCTGCCGGGTCTTCCAGGACGCGCTGGAACTGGTCGGTCGCCGGTGGACCGGGGCGATCCTGCTGGCCGCGGCCCGCGGCGCCCGTCGGTTCGGCGAGTACCGGGTGGCGGTGACCGGGATCTCCGACCGACTGCTCGCCCAGCGGCTCAAGGAGTTGGAGGCCGACGGGCTCATCGAGCGCACCGTGATCCCGACGTCCCCGGTGCAGATCCGCTACGCCCCGACCCGCGACGGCGCCGAGCTGATGAGGGTGCTGCAACCCCTGGTCGACTGGGGCCACCGGCACCGTGGGCGGGTGTCCGGCCGCCCGCCCGGGGCTGGCGACGGCGGCCGGTGACCGGCCGGCGGTGGCGGCGTCGGGCGCCGTCGGCCGCCGAAACTGTCGGTTGTGGTCGGTACCGTCCCGGCACCAACTCAAGAAGGGGTGCGAGCGATGGCGAGCGTGGCGGGTCGGGAAGCGGCGTCGACACGGGACGGGCACCCCCCGCTGGACCGGGCGGTGGTGCAGGGCTTCTACGACCGGATGCGCGCGGTCGCCCCGGCCGCGGTCGGCGCCATCGAGCGGGACGGGGCCGGCGACCCGGGCCGCGCCTTCGGCGACACCGCCTGCGGCCGGCTGGTCCGCTCGCTCGACGCCCCGGGGCTCCGCGCGCTCGGCATGTGGGTGCACCACTGGTGCATGCGGTTCTACGACGACGACACCCGGGTGGGGCTGCGCCTGCTCCGCGAGATCGCCGGCCGCTCGCGGCTCGGCTGGACGGCCGACGAGGTGCGCTGGATGCTCCGCGAGTCGTACGCGGCCGGCCCGGCCGCCGACGCCCGCTTCGCGCTGCCCCTGGTCGCGGCCGGCGAGCTGCCGCCGGGCTCGCTCGCGCCCGAGGAGCTGCCGGTAAGCCGGCCGGCGACCGGCGGGCCACCCGCGGCCGAGCCGTTCGCACCGCCCGCGCCGCCCGCGCCGACCACGTCGCGGCCCAGGTCGGACGCCGCTGGGCGGATCGCGGCGATGATCCCTCGCCAGCCCGGTCCGGCCCACCGGGACTGACGGGTTCGGTCGACGGGTCGGGCCGGCAGCTGCCCGACCACGGTCGCGCCCACCGCCACCGCGAACCCGGCCAGTTGCCACCCGGTCATCGCCTGGCCGAGCACGACCCAGCCGAGCACCGCGGCGGTCAGCGGGCTGAGCGCCCCGAGCAGCGAGACCTGGGTGACCGGCAGCCGGGCGGCGCCGCGGAACCACAGCGCGTAGGCCAGCGCCGTGCCGGCCAGGGTCAGCCAGGCGTACCCGGCGAGGCCGGCCAGGTCGGGCGTCGGCGGCCGCCCCTCGACGGCCAGGGCCAGCGGCACCACCATCAGCCCGCCGGCGGTGAGCTGCCAGCCGGTGGCGGTCAGCGTGCCGACGCCGGGCGGTCGGCCCCAGCGGCGGGTCAGCACCAGGCCGGTGCCCATCGCGGCGGTGCCGGTCAGCCCGGCGGCGACGCCGGCCGGGTCGAGCCCGGCGGTCGGGCGCAGCACCACCAGGGTCACCCCGACCAGCGCCGCCACCGCGGCGGCCAGGGCCCGGGGCCGGGGGCGCTCGCCGAGCAGCAGCACGGTCAGCCCGGCGACCAGCAGCGGCTGGGTGGCGCCGAGCACCGCGGCGGTGCCGCCGGGCAGGTGGTAGGCGGCGTAGAAGAGCAGCGGGAAGAACGCCCCGATGTTCAGCGCGCCGAGTACCGCCGACCGCCACCACCACGCGCCGTGCGGGCGGTGTCGGGTGAGCGCGAGCAGCAGCAGGCCGGCCGGGAGGGCCCGGATCACGCCGGACCAGAGCGGTTGGCCGGGCGGCAGCAGCTCGCTGGTGACCAGGTACGTGGTGCCCCAGGTGATCGGCGTGACGGCGGTGAGCAGGGGGTCGGCCCAGCGGCGGTCCATCGGTGCTCCCGAGATAGCTTGGAGGTAAATAGCTTAGAGCTAAGCTACTTGAGCCCAAGCGAAAGGGGAAGGGCGGCGTGCGGCACAATCCGGGAGTGGCGCAGCGGGATGACGTGGACGGAATCGTCGAGCAGTGGCGGCGCGAGCGGCCCGGGATGCGGCCCGAGCCGATGGCGGTCTTCGGCCGCATCTACCGGATCGCGCGCCTGGTCGGCGACGAGCAGGAACGCACCTACGCGCGCTGGTCGATCAGCCGGGGCGAGTTCGACGTGCTGGCCACGCTGCGGCGCTCCGGTGAGCCGTACACGCTGGCGCCGAAGCAGCTCGCCGCCTCGATGATGCTCACCTCGGGCGGGATGACGGGCCGGTTGGACCGGCTGGAGCGGGCCGGTCTGGTCCGCCGCTCACCCGACCCGGCCGACCGGCGCGGGCTCCAGATCACGCTCACCCCCAACGGGCGGAAACTGGTCGAGGAGGCCGCCGAGGCGGGGCTGGCCGTGCAGCGGCGCTTGCTCGACGCGCTGCCGCCCGAGGACCAGGACCGCCTCGCCGATTTGCTGCGTACGCTGCTCGGCGCGATCACCGAGCGGGAGCGGTGACCGACGCGCGGACACCGCGCCCGGCGGTCGCCGGGACCGCCGGTTCGGGCAGGATGGGCAGCGCCAGCCCTCGACGGAAGGACGACCCGTGCCCGCCAGCGAACCGACCATCCTCGCCACCAGCATGGGCATCTACGCGCCGCGCCGGGACGGCGAGCCGCGCCGGGTCAACCCGGTCTTCGACCTGGCCGCCGAGTTGGCCGGCGCCGGGCCGCAGCCGAAGATCTGCTTCCTCAACCAGGCCGAGGGCGACCAGCCCAGCACGCTGACCCGGGTCTACGAGGCGTTCGCCGGCAGCCGGTTCCGGATGTCGCACCTGGCGCTGTTCCCGATGCCGAACTCCGACGACATCCGCGCCCACCTGCTCGGCCAGGACGTGATCTGGGTGGGCGGCGGCAGCGTCGCCAACCTCTGCGCGGTCTGGCGGGTGCACGGCCTCGGCGAGATCCTGCGCGAGTGCTGGGCGGCGGGGGTGGTGCTCGGCGGCGTCTCCGCCGGCTCGATCTGCTGGCACGTCGGCGGCGCCACCGACAGCTTCGGCACCGACCTGCGCGGCTTCACCGACGGCCTGGGCTGGCTGCCGTACGGCAACGGCGTGCACTACGACAGCGAGGAGCAGCGCCGGCCGCTGATGCACCGGCTGGTCGGCGACGGCACGCTGCCGACCGCGCACTGCACCGACGACGGCACCGGGCTGCTCTACCGGGGCGAGAAGCTGGTCGAGGCGGTCGCCGACCGCCCCGGCGTCTCGGCGTACGAGGTCACCCGCAGCCCCGA
>NZ_QGSW01000322.1:0-6775 GCF_003176715.1 Micromonospora sp. S4605 | reverse complement strand
CTCCCCGAGCCGCGACCACCGGCCGGCGGGCCGCCCGGCGCGCCCCCGGCCGGTCCGGCGGCGCCGCCGCTGGGCTGGCCCGGCGTACCCGTCTCCGGCGCGCCGGTGTCGCCACCGCCCGGCGGACCGGGCGTCTTCCGGCGCCGGGCGCTGTGGATCACGCTCGGTGCCGTGCTGGCGCTGGCCGGCGTCTCCGTCGCGGCGGTGCTGTACCTGACCCGGGACCGCTATCCGGCCCTGGAGTGGCAGAACCCGGTCGCCGAGGTGGAGCGGATCGCCGCCGGGCAGGAGCGCCCGACGGACATGTTCACAGCGGTCCTCGGCGACCACGGTTACCTCGCCCACCCCCTGCCGGACGGCCGGCTGGAGGTGGTCGCGATCGACACCCGCACCGGCGGGCAGCGGTGGCGCCGGCAGGTCGGGTCATCCACCCAGCGGTGGGAGCGGATCGTCGCGCTGCCGGGGGCGGTGGCGGTCTTCGCCGACGCCAACTCCTCCGACACCCCGCGGGACCTGATCGTTCTCGACGGTGCGTCCGGCGACCGGCGGTGGGACGAGCCGATCCGGGGCGACGACGACGTGCTCTTCGCCGAGAACGTCGCGGTGCTGGTCGACCGGACCCTGGACCGGCTGGTCGGGCTGCGACTGGACGACGGGGCCGAGGCCTGGACCCTGCCCAACCCGCGCGACGAGTACGGCGGCGCCCGCACCAGCGTCTACCGGGTCACCACCGACGAGGCGCTGGGCGGACCGGCGTACCCCAACGGCGCCCCGCGCGACCCGTGGCGGGGCGACGCCCGCCGGATCGTGCAGGTCGGCGCGGATCGCTCGGTACGGCTGATCGACACCGACACCAAAACCGTGATCCGCACCCGCGCCGGGGCGGCCGACCTCGACGACCTGGTGATGGCGCACGGCGACCGGCTCTACGTGGCCGACGACGAGTCGCGTTACCAGTTGCTGGCGTACGACCTGACCAGTGACGCGAAGCCGGAGCTGCTCTACACCGCCGGCGACGGACGGCGGCCGGAGGCGCTGGTGCCCTGCGGCGAACGGCGGGTCTGCCTGCTCGAGGTGGCCGGTGGCGACGCGAAGACCACCGAGGTGGTGGCGGTCACCGAGGAGCGCGCGGAGCGCTGGCCGGCGCCGGAGGCGACAGTGCTGGTGCCGCTCGGCGAGCACGTGCTGGCCCGGCGTACCTCGCCGGAGTCGGCCAGCACGCTGTTCGGGCCGGACGGCCGCGCGGTGCTCAAGGACCGGGACGGGGTGGCGGTCCGGATCGACGCGGGCAACCTGCTGGTCTTCGCCGACCGGCTCAGCTCGGTCGAGGACGACCGCAGCGTCGCCGGGGTGCCGGTGAGCTCGGGCACGGTGGTCGAGCTGGGGCAGCTCAAGGACGTCCGGAGCGACACCTGCTCGTGGAACACCACCGTGGTGGTCTGCGGCGCGGACAAGGACTACGTGCTCTACCGGTTCGCCGAGCAGTAGCCCCAGCCCGCCGAACGCGCCCGGTCGCCCGCCACCCGCGCCACCCGCGCCGGCCGCGCCGGCCGCGCCGGCCGCGCCGGCCGCCCGTTTTGCGGTGGGACGCCCCGGGTAGGGCATCGGCATGGACACGAACACGAAGGCGCACCTGGTCGGTGGGCCGCGCGACGGCAGCACCCACGACGCCGGCGACAGCGCGCTGCTGGAGCTGGAGATCGACGGGATGGTCCACCGCTACGTGCGGACCACGAAGCGGCACGGCGAGAACGGCACTGTCTACAACTACGACGGCATGGTGGCCCCGGGCGGCGGCGAGCCGGGCGTCGAGGACCCGGCCGCCCGGGTCGCCTCGCCCCGTGCCGACGCCGAGGGGCACGGCGGCTCCCACTGAGCCATCGATCAGCGACACGGTCGGCGCGCCCGGCCACGGATGATCCGCGGCCGGCCGGGTAAGCAGCGGCCGTCCTGGTGGAGAGACGACCTCGGTCGCGGCACCCGCGACCGGACGCCCCGGGCGGGCGGCGGCAGGCCGACCCGTCCGGGGCGTACCGGGGACATCAGTTGTTGGTGATCCAGTTCCAGGCCGACACGACCCACTCGGTCTGCTGCAGGTAGGCGATGCCGAGGCCGGCCAGGAAGACAGCGGTCACCAGGTGCGCGCCGCGGGCGCTGCGGCGTACCCGGCCCAGCTGGCGCTCCAGCACCACCCGGCCGAGCAGCCGGGCGAGCGTGAAGAGCCCGGCCGCCACCAGCAGGCTCAGCACGAAGATCAGGAACGGGCCGGTCAGGTCGCCGCCGCCGGAGATCGCCCAGATGCCCCAGCAGACGAAGGCGAAGAGCACGCCGGCCGCGCTCCACTCGCCGCCGCGCCGCAACTGCGCCATGTGCCAGCTCATCGGCCGCCGCGGTGACGGCCCGCCCGGCCAACCGGTGCCGGTCGGCTCCTCGACGACCGGGAACGGCTCGGTGCGCGGCGTCCGCGGCCGGCCGACCGACGCCACCCCCGGCCGAAACGCGTCGCGCTGCGAGGGCACCCCGACGCCGGGCTGCGGCGGCACCGCGGCACCCGGCTGCGGCGGCACCTCGACGGTCCGCTCCGCCCACGGCTGCGTCTGGTCTGCCATCTCGTCCCCTCCCCTGGACCGGCGGCGGCCTACCGGTCGCCGTCCCGGTTTCGAGGGTAGCCAGCCGGCAAATCGGTCGCCGACGGCGCACCGGTCGGTTAGACACGAGCGGTGACGAACTCCCCGCTACCGGCCCGCACCGAGGACTTCGACGAGTTGTCCCGGATGCTCGGTGAGCTGTTCCACAGCGGGTTCGACGCCGAGACGCACGAGATCGAACGCGGCCTCTTCGAGCCGGAGCGGGCGCTGCTGATCCGCGACGGCACCGAACCGGTGGCCAGCGCCGCCGCCTTCACCCGCCGGCTGACCGTGCCGGGCGGCACCGTGCCGGCCGCCCACGTCAGCATGGTCGGGGTGGTGCCGACCCACCGCCGCCGCGGCCTGCTCACCTCGCTGATGCGCCACCAGCTGCGGCAGCTCGCCGACGCCGGCCGGGAACCGGTGGCTGTGCTCTGGGCCACCGAGGGGCGGATCTACCCCCGGTTCGGCTACGGGCTGGCCGCGCAGCGGCTCTCCCTGGAGTGCGCCACCGGTGAGCTGCGGCTGCCCCGGCCGGCGCCCGAGGCGGGCCGGTTGCGCCTGGACCGCCCGGCTGCGCGCCAGGCCGAGCTGGCCCGGGTGTACGACCGGGTGCGCCCCGACCGGCCGGGCTGGTCGAGCCGGAACGCCGCCTGGTGGCGGTACGTGCTCGGCGACCCGGCGGCCCAGCGCGGGGGCGCCACCGAGCGGCGGGTGGTGCTGCACGAGGGCCCCGACGGGGTCGACGGGTACGGGCTGTTCCGCACCCGGGCCGAGTGGGACCGCTCCGGGCCCCGCGGGCACACCCTCGTCGACGAGGTGGTGGCCACCACTCCCGACGCGTACGCGGCGCTGTGGCGGATGCTGCTCTCCATCGACCTGACCCGGCAGTTGACCTTCCGGGCGGCGGCGGTGGACGAGCCGCTGCTGCGGCTGGTGGACGAGCCGCGTCGGCTCGGCGCCCAGCTCGTCGACGCGCTCTGGCTGCGGGTGGTCGACGTGCCGGCCGCGCTCGCCGCCCGCCGGTACGCCACCGGGGTGGACCTGGTGATCGAGGTCACCGACGAGCTGCTGCCGGCGAACACCGGCCGGTGGCGGCTGACCGGCGGCCCGGAGGGTGCGGAGTGCGTACCGACCGACCAGCCGGCGGCGCTGGCCTGTGACGTGCGCTGCCTCGGCGAGCTCTACCTCGGCGGGGCCGGACTGGGGGCGCTGGCCGCCGCGGGCCGGGTCCACGAGCTGCGCCCCGGCGCCCTGGCCGCCGCCGGGCCGGCGTTCGGCTGGCACCGCGCCCCGGCCGGCATGGAGGTGTTCTGACCCACGAGCCGGTACGGTCGGCTGATGGGGGACGCGGAACGGCGGCGACTCGGCGACGCGGAACGACGCCGGCGCCGGCTCAGGCACCAGCCGGGCGGCGAGGCGACCGGGGCCGCCGACGGCCCGAGCGCGACCACCGCCGGGGTGCACGACGGCGGCGACCCGCCGCGCGGGCGGCGGGGCGGCCCGCCCGAGGACCGCGAGGGTGAGCGCGGGCTGCGCGGCCTGGTCGGTTCCGGCTCGTCCCAGGTGAGCGTCACCGCCGCGATGCGGGCCCGGGACGCCGCCCGGCCGAGCGAGGCGGACCTGGCCGAGGCCGAGGAGCGCGTGGTGATCGTGCGCCGCAACTGGGTGCCCCGGGAGGACCTGCCCCGCCGCTGAAACCGGCGGATCCCCGCACCGGCGGGACTGGGCGGTGCGGTGGCGGGGCCGCGTCCCGGGGCCGACAGCGGTCCGGCCGGCGGCGTCAGGCCGGCAGGGCGGGCAGGGTGCGGGTGCGCTCGTACTCGGCCATCTGGGCGATGCGCCGGGCGTGCCGCTCGTTGCCGGAGAACGGGGTGGCGAGGAACGCCTCGACGATGGCGGTCGCGTCGGCCAGGGTGTGCTGCCGGGCGCCGACGGCGACGATGTTCGCGTCGTTGTGCTCGCGGGCCAGCTGCGCGGTCTCGATGTTCCAGGCGAGCGCGGCCCGGACCCCGGCGACCTTGTTGGCGGCGATCTGCTCGCCGTTGCCGGAGCCGCCGATCACCACGCCGAGGCTGCCCGCGTCGGCCACCACCCGGTCACCGGTGTGCAGGCAGAACGCCGGGTAGTCGTCGTCCGGGTCGAAGGCGTGCGGGCCGACGTCGACCACGTCGTAGCCCTGCGTGGCCAGGTGGTTGGCCAGGTGCACCTTCAACTCGAAACCGGCGTGGTCGGATCCCAGGTAGACGCGCATACCGCGCAGTCTGTCAGGCCGCCGCCCCCGGACGCCGCGCGGGCGGCGGCCGGGGGCGGATTCGTCACAGCTCAGCCGGCCAGCTCGGCGGCCACCAGGCCGCCGCGCGCCTTCGGGGTGAACCAGGTGCTCTTGCGCGGCATCTTCTCCCGGGCCAGGTTCACCGCCACGAAGTCGTCAACGGTCACCGGGGCGATCAGCACGGCCAGCTCGGCCCGGCCGGCGTCGACCTCGCCGGTGAGCCAGCTCGCCGGGTAGTCGCCGCCGACGTAGGTGATCCGCTTGTCGCCCGGGTCCAGCCCGAGCGCGTCGCGCAGCAGCAGCCGCTCGACCAGGGCGTGGTCGAGGTTCTCCAGCCGGCCGTCGCCGGCGTGCGGCAGGGTCACCGCGTACCCCTGGCCGGGGAGCCGGAGGTGTACGGTGCCGCCGGCCGCCGGGACCTCGACCGGGCCGTCGATCGGGGTGACCCGCGCGCCGGCGGCGCGCAGCCGGTCGAGCAGCTCGTCCGGCGTGGTGGTCAGCTCGCTGACCAGCCGGTTGTAGGGCTGGATGGCCACCGACGCGGGCGTGGTGACCACCGCCAGGAAGCGCGGCAGCCCGCCGGTCTGGGCGGCCAGGCTGCGGTGGTTGCCGTCGGCGACGACCAGTTCGCCGCCGCCGGCCAGCGCGGTCAGCTCGTCCTGCTCCGGCCCCGGGCCGACCAGCCAGATGGCGTGCGTGCGCCCGGCCTGGTCGGTGTCGGTGGCGGCCGGCGCCCCGGCCGTCTCGGTCGCCGCCGCGAGCGCGGCGTGCAGCTCGTCGCCCCGCCCGGTCTGCAGCAGCAGTACGGGCGAGAGCAGGTGACCCAACGCCTCGGCCAGTGCCACCCGCTCGCGCACCTTGGCGATGAAGACGTCCTCGTTGCGGATCACCAGACCGGGCTCGTCGGCCCGGGTGGAGATCTGGTCGGTGTCCACCATCGCGAAGAGCCCGTACGCCGGCTCCTCCCCCGGTGCGCTGATCCGGTAGAGCACCACGACCTGCTCGGCCGGGGTGTAGCTGCCGTCCGCCTTGGCCTCGGCGAGCCGGGCGACCGCATCCGGCAGCGCGTCGAGGAAGGACTTCCCGACGCTCTCCGGCGCCCGGTGCGGCATCTCGATGCCGAGGGCACTGTGCGGGTTCGCCTCGATGATCGCGGTGATCTCCGCGTCGTCGGCGAACTCGTCGTAGTTCTGCGCGCCGGTGCCGCCAGTGGTGATCCAGGCCCGGGCGATCGGATGCACGACCGTCATGACCGCTGACGCTACCCGGGGCGGGCCGGCCCGCGACCGCGGACCCGCACGGCGTCCACCAGATGAAAGAGCGCCGGGTCCCAGCTCAGTCGGTGCGGTCCGGCGAACCCGCCGGGCGGCGGTGCCGGCCGGCGGGGATCGGCCGGCGGTGGGTGGTGGAGGCAGCGTGCGGACCCCGGCGACCGCCCACCGGGCCGGCCGGATCCGCCGCACCGATCGGCGCACCCTGCGGCGCGGGCACCGCCGGCCGGGGCGCGGGCATGGCCGGCGCAGGCCGGGTGGCCACCACCGGCGCGGGCCGGTCGGCGGCGGGCGGGGTCAGCCGGGAGGTGGCCGGCACCCGGGCCACGCCGACCACGATCGGCGGGGCGAGCAGGTCCACCACGTCCGGGGGAAGGTCGGGCCGGAGCGCCGGCCAGCGGGAGTCGTCGACCGACCAGTACGCCGCGTCGGGGCTGTCGGCCACCTCCTCACCGCTCGGGGAATCGTCAACGGACGCACGGTGCTTGGCCATCGGGATGCCTCCACGAGCTGCGGGGTGCGGCCCTGCGGGTCGCTGCGGCGGACATGGAGGCCAACGAGCCCCGCACCACCCCGGTGACGCTCCCGGCCAGCCCCAGCCC
>NZ_QGSW01000365.1:0-6806 GCF_003176715.1 Micromonospora sp. S4605 | reverse complement strand
GCCCCGACCCCGCCCTCCGCCCCACCGACCTGCGCTTCGGCTACGGCACCAACGGGTTCGCCAACCACCGGCTGGACGACGCGCTCGCGGTGCTCGCCGACCTCGGCTACACCGGTGTCGCGCTCACCCTGGACCACGACCACCTCGACCCGTTCGCTCCGGCGCTGGCCCGGCGGGTGGCCGCCGTCCGCCGCCGGCTGGCCGACCTCGGCCTCGGTGTGGTGATCGAGACCGGGGCGCGGTACCTGCTCGACCCCTGGCACAAGCACGCGCCGACGCTGCTGCACGACGACCCGACCCGGCGGGTGGAGTTCCTCCGCCGCGCCGTCCGGATCGGCGCCGACCTGGGCGCCGAGGCGGTCTCCTTCTGGGCCGGCGTACGCCCCGAGCCGGTCGCCCCCGCCGCCGCCTGGGACCGGCTGGTCGCCGGCTGCGCGGCGGTGGTGGACGCCGCCGACGCGACCGGGGTGCCGCTCGGCTTCGAGCCCGAGCCGGGCATGCTGGTCGAGGACATCGCCGGCTGGCGGCGGCTGCGCGCCGCGCTGGGCGACCCGCGCGTCTTCGGCATCACCCTCGACATCGGGCACTGCCGCTGCCTGGAGCCGCAGCCGGTGCCGGCGTGCGTGCTCGACGTGGCCGAGCACCTGGTCAACGTGCAGATCGACGACATGCGCCGGGGGGTCCACGAGCACCTGGAGTTCGGCACCGGCGAGATCGACTTCCCGCCCGTGCTGCGCGCCCTCGCCGACGCCGGCTACCGCGGCCTGGTCGCCGTCGAGTTGCCCCGGCACTCGCACGCCGCGCCGGCCGTCGCCGCCCGCTCGATCGACTTCCTGCGCGCCGCCGCCCGCGCCGAAGCGTCCGCCCACGCCGAGGCGCCCGCGCCTGCCGAGGCGCCGGCCCGGCCGGCTCCCGCCGCGGCCCCCCGCTCCGCGCCCACCGACACCCCGGACCGGAAGGCCGCGGTGCGTATGTAGGTGCGGAGCGAGGGGCCGAGGGTGCCCACCGGCCGGTGCCGGTGGCGGGCGGCCAGGCCGCCCCGGGGCGCCACTAGACCGCGCCGGCTCCCGGTCGGGAGCCGGCGCCGAGGGGAGGCACGATGACAGCCGATCAGCTGCGGGCCGCGCTGCGGGAGGTGTCCGATCCCGACTGGCTGGCCGAGGCCCTGCGCCGGGTGGCCGCCGAACCGGACAGCATCGCCCGCTGGTTCCCGGCCGCCGGCCGGCGCTGCGGGCGGCACGAACTGGCCGGCCTGCCCGGCTGGACCGCCGACGAGGCGGCCCGGGTACTGCTGCTGACCAGCCTGCCCACCCGGCACGCCGAGCGCGCCGACGCCCTCTACCGGCACGGCGACGCCGCCGAGAAACGGGCCGTGCTGAAGGCGCTGCCGCTGCTGCCGATCGGCGCGGCCGGGGTACCGCTGCTGCACGACGCGATCCGCACCAACGACACCCGGCTGGTCGCCGCCGCCCTCGGCCCGTACGCCCGGCACCTGGACCCGGCGGCCTGGCGGCAGGCGGTGCTCAAGTGCGTCTTCACCGGGGTGCCGCTGGCCGTGGTGGCCGACCTCGACACGCGCGCCGACGCCGAGCTGGCCGCGATGCTGGCCGCGCTGGCCGCCGAACGGCAAGCCGCCGGCCGGAGCATGCCGGCCGACGCCACCGACCTGCTCGACCGGCTCACCGCCGGCTCCGGCCGGCCCACCGCCAGGGAGGCGTGATGCGCATCTTCGACCCGCACATCCACATGACCTCGCGTACCACCGACGACTACGAACGGATGGCCGCGGCCGGGGTACGCGCGGTGGTGGAGCCGGCGTTCTGGCTGGGCCAGCCCCGCACCAGCGCCGACTCGTTCGCCGACTACTTCGACTCGCTGGTCGGCTGGGAGCCGTTCCGGGCCGGCCAGTTCGGCGTCCGGCACCACGCCACCATCGCGCTCAACCCGAAGGAGGCCAACGACCCGCGCTGCCGCCCGGTGCTCGACCTGCTGCCCCGCTACCTGGAGAAGGACGGCGTGGTGGCGGTCGGCGAGATCGGCTACGACTCGATGACCCCGGAGGAGGACGCGGCGTTCGCCGCCCAGCTCGCCCTCGCCGTCGCGCACGACCTGCCGGCGCTGGTGCACACCCCGCACCGGGACAAGGCCCGGGGCGTGGAGCGCAGCCTGGCGGTGGTCCGCGAGAGCGGCATCGAGCCGGGCCGGGTGGTGCTCGACCACCTCAACGAGGTGACCGTGAAGCTGGCCCGGGACACCGGCTGCTGGCTCGGCTTCTCCATCTACCCGGACACCAAGATGTCGCCGCCCCGGATGGTGGAGCTGCTGCGGGCGTACGGGACGGAGCGGATGCTGGTCAACTCGGCGGCCGACTGGGGGCGCTCGGACCCGCTGCTCACCCGGGCCACCGGCGAGGCGATGCTGCTCGCCGGGTTCACCGCCGACGACGTCGACCAGGTGCTGTGGCGCAACCCGGTCGAGTTCTACGGCCAGTCCGGCCGGCTCGACCTGACCGACCTCGACCTGGCCGACGTCGACCCGCCCACCGGCACGTACGCCGGCAACTCGATCCTGCGCGGGGGCAGCTGATGCGGCTGCGGCACGCCGGCGGCAGCACGGTCCACCTCGGCTACTGCACCAACGTGCATCCCGCCGAGGACCTCGCCGGCGTCCTCGCCCAGCTGGACAGCTACGCCCTGCCGGTGCGCCGCCACCTCGACGCCGACCTGCTCGGCCTCGGGCTGTGGCTGGCCGCCCCGGTCGCCGCCGAGCTGGCCGCCGACCCGGTGGCCCGCCGCCGGCTGCGCGCCGAACTGGCCGCCCGGGGCCTGGAGGTGGTCACCCTCAACGGCTTCCCGTACGCGGCCTTCCAGGCCCCGGTGGTCAAGGGCGACGTCTACCACCCGGACTGGACCACCGAACGGCGGCTGCGCTACACCCTCGACCTGGCCCGGGTGCTGGCCGACCTGCTGCCCGAGGACGCCGCCCGGGGGTCGATCTCCACTCTGCCGCTGGCCTGGCGGCACCCCTGGGACGGCAGCCGGGCGGACGCCGCGCGCCGCCGGCTGGACCAGCTCGCGGCTGGGCTCGCCGCCGTCGAGCGGGACACCGGCCGGCCGATCCGGGTCGGCTTCGAGCCGGAGCCCGGCTGCCTGGTGGAGAGCACCGGGCAGGCGGCCGGGGTACTGTCCGGTATGGACACTGAGCGGCTGGGCGTCTGCCTCGACCTGGCGCACCTCGCCTGCGCCTGGGAGCAGCCCGCCGAGGCGCTGGCCCGGCTGAGCGCCGCCGGGCTGCCGGTGGTGAAGGTGCAGGTCTCCGCGGCGATCGAGGCGCCGGCCGAGGCGACGGAGGCGTTGCGCCGCTGGGTGGAGCCGCGCTTCCTGCACCAGACCCGCGCCGCCGGCTGCGCGGGCGCGGCGGACCCGGCCGACCCGTCGTACGCGGCGGACGACCTGGACGCCGCGCTGGCCGCCCGGCTGCCCGGGCCCTGGCGGGTGCACTACCACGTGCCGCTGCACGCCCCACCCGAGGAGCCGCTGGGCGCCACCCTGCCGGTGCTGCGCGCCGCGCTGGCCGCGCTCTACACCGGCCCGGAGGCCGGCTGCGACCACCTGGACGTCGAGACGTACACCTGGGGGGTGCTGCCGGAGGCGCGCCGCCCGCGCACCGACGCGGAGCTGGCCGCCGGGATCGCCGCGGAGCTGGCCTTCGCCCGCGACGAGCTGGCCGCCCTCGGCCTCACCCCGCTCGCCGGCGCCGAGCGGAGCGAGGTGGCGGCATGAGCAGGCGGCTGGTGGTGCTGGACGTGGTCGGGCTGACCCCGCGGCTGCTGGCGCACATGCCGCGGCTGCGCGCGGTCGCCGACGCCGGATTCCGGGCCGAGCTGGGCACCGTGCTGCCCGCGGTGACCTGCTCGGTGCAGTCGACCTTCCTCACCGGGGCGCTCCCGGCCGAGCACGGCATCGTCGGCAACGGCTGGTACTTCCGGGAGCTCGGCGAGGTGCTGCTCTGGCGGCAGCACAACGCCCTGGTCGGCGGCGAGAAGCTCTGGCAGGCGGCCCGCCGGGCCGAGCCCGGCTACACGGTGGCCAACGTCTGCTGGTGGTACGCGATGGGCGCGGACGTGGACTGGACGGTCACCCCCCGCCCGGTCTACTACGCCGACGGGCGCAAGGAGCCGGACTGCTACACCGACCCGCCGGAGCTGCACGACGCGCTGACGGATCGGCTCGGCACCTTCCCGCTCTTCACCTACTGGGGCCCGGGCGCCGGCATCCCCTCCTCGACCTGGATCTGCCGGGCGGCCGAGCAGATCCTCGCCGACCAGGCACCGGACCTCACCCTGGTCTACGTCCCGCACCTCGACTACGACCTGCAACGCTTCGGCGCCTCGTCGCCCCGGGCGGCCGCCGCCGCGGCCGAACTGGACGGCGTGCTCGGGCCGCTGCTGGACGCCGCCGCAGCCCGGGACGCGACAGTGGTGGTGCTCTCCGAGTACGGCATCACCGACGTGTCCCGCCCGGTCGACGTCAACCGGCTGCTGCGCGCCGAGGGGCTGCTCCGGGTGCACACGCAGGCCGACATGGAGTACCTCGACCCATGGACCTCACGGGCGTTCGCGGTCGCCGACCACCAGGTCGCGCACGTCTACGTCCGGGATCCGGCCGACGTGCCGGCGGTGGCGAAGCTCTGCGCCGGGCTGCCCGGGGTGGCCGAGGTGCTCGACGCCGAGGGCAAGGCGGCGCACGGGCTGGACCACCCGCGCGCCGGCGAGCTGGTGCTGGTGGCCGAGCCGGACGCCTGGTTCACGTACTACTACTGGCTGGACGACGCGCGGGCGCCGGACTTCGCCCGACTGGTGGAGATCCACCGGAAGCCGGGCTACGACCCGGCCGAGCTCTTCTTCGACCCGGCCGCGCCGGGAGCGGCGAAGCGGCGCGCCGCGGTCGCGCTGGCCCGCAAGAAGCTCGGAATGCGCTACCTGATGAGCGTGGTCGGGCTGGACGCCGGCGCCCGGGCGGTCCGCGGCTCGCACGGGCGGCTGCCGGCCGACCCGGCCGACGGGCCGGTGCTGCTCTGCTCCGACCCGGCCGCGGCCCGGGACCGGATCGCCGCCACCGAGGTCAAGGCGCTGCTGCTGGAGCTGGCCGGGCTGCCACCCGCCCCGGCCGAGGAGCGCGTTTCGGCCGGTGAGCGCGTCCCGGCCGACAAGCGCGTCCCGGCCGGCCGACGCCCGCCGGCCGGCGAGCCGAGGGGGGAGGCGCCGTGACGGTGACCGTGGCGCCGACCGACGCGAGCGGGCTGCGGGCCCGGTTCGACGCCGAGTTGGCCGCGTTCCTCGACCGGCAGGGCCCCGAGTGGCCGGACGGCGCGCCCCGGGGCGTCTTCACCGCGCTGCACCGCTTCGTGCTGGCCGGCGGGAAGCGGCTGCGTCCGCTCTTCTGCTACTGGGGCTGGCGCGGCGCCGGGGGCGCGGACGGCACCCCGATCGTGGTCGCCGCCGCCGCGCTGGAGCTGTTCCACGCCTTCGCGCTGATCCACGACGACATCCTCGACGGCAGCGACCGGCGCCGGGGCGAGCCGTCGGTACACCGGCTCTTCGCCGACCTGCACGCCCGCTCGGCCTGGCGCGGCGACCCGGAGGCGTACGGACGCAACACGGCGCTGCTCTGCGGCGACCTCTGCGCCGCCTGGTCGGACCAGATGTTCCACGAGTGCGGCCTGAGCACCGAGCAGATCCACCGGGGGTACGCGGTCTTCGCGCTGATGCGCACCGAGGTGATCGCCGGCGAGTACCTCGACCTGGTCTCCGGGGTCGGCGACGGCTCGGTGGCCAGCGCGTTGACAGTGATCCGGATGAAGGCGGCCCGTTACACGGTCACCCGGCCGTTGCAGATCGGCGCGGCGCTGGCCGGCGGCGGGCCGGACCTGCTCGCCGCGCTGGCCGAGTTCGGCGACCCGCTCGGCGACGCGTTCCAGCTCCGCGACGACGTGCTCGGGGTCTTCGGCGACCCGGCGGTGACCGGCAAGTCGGTCCTGGACGACCTGCGCGAGGGCAAGCCGACGGTGATGATGGCGCTGGCCCGCAGCGCCGCCGACCGGGCCCAGACGGCCCGGCTGCGGGACCTGTTCGGCAACCCGGCGCTGGACGCCGACGGCGCGGCCGAGCTGCGCGCCATCATCGAGCGCACCGGCGCCCGCGAGCGGATCGAGCAGATGATCCGGGTCCGCACCGACGCCGCACTGGCCGCGCTGGCGCACGCGCCGCTGGCCGACGAGTGCCGGGCGGCGCTGATCCGCCTGGCCGGCCAGGCGGTCGACCGCCGGCTCTGAGCCGCGAGCCGCGACCCACCCGCGGGGTAGGGGTACGCGCCGACTTTCGCCCAGATCGACAAAAGTCCATTCTGGATCCGCAGAAGGTATGGACACATCGACGTACGCAACTTAATGTCGTGGCCAACACGACACTGTTTCGTCGAGGTGAACCGGCGGCGCGGTAACCCATCGACTGGTGACCTCCGAGACGTGGCCCCACCGACCGGTGGTCACGGCCGGCCGGGACGGCACCCCGGCGGGCCGCCGCATCCCCCCGCTACGGCATCCGGCGCGACGGCGCGCGCCCCGCCCTGGCAGTCACTCGTCAGGAAGGGACAGCTCAACGATGTCCACCACGGACGGCTCCACCCACCGACCCCGACGATGGTTCTCCGCCGGCTCGGCCCTGCTCCTGGTCGCCGCGGCCGGCACGGTCTCCCTCGGCGTCGGACCGGCCGCACTCGGCGGCCCCGCGCCCGCCCAGGCCCACC
>NZ_QGSW01000494.1:0-6827 GCF_003176715.1 Micromonospora sp. S4605 | reverse complement strand
TGGCACGCGTTAGTCCAGGAGATCGCGTCTCTAGGGACTTCTGGCCTTCTCTGCCTCTCGCGACCCGCCGACCAGCGCATTCCGCCTCGCAGGACCTCCAGGCCCGCCGAATTACGTCGAACCCGGGAGCGGGGGAAGGAGATTTTGTGCCACGCCTCGACGAACCAGTCGAGCACCGGTGGCAGGGGGATCAGTTGCGGTGGGAACGAGTACACCGGCTGGCTCGCCGGCTTGAGCGCGCTGGCGAGCAGGATGAGGAACGGGCCGAGGAACAGGGCGCCGATCAGGCTGAGCAGGACGTAGAAGCCCACCGTGCGGACGGCGCGCAGGTGGATGCGCCTCGGTCGGGGCGGGGCTCCCCCGGTGCCTCTGCGTTCGGTCATGGGGTGACCGCCTTCCCGCGGGTCAGCCGGTAGGACAGGAGGGAGAAGACGACGAGGATCGCCCAGAGCACCAGGCCCATCGCGCTGGCGTAGCCCATGTTGAAGTGGCGGAACGCCTCGTCGTAGATGTAGTACCCGAGCGTGAGGGTCGCGTCCTGGGGCCCGCCCTGGGTCATCACGAAGACCGAGGTGAAGACCTGCATGGCGTCGAGTGCGGCGAGGACGGTCACCACCGCGATGTAGGGGCGCAGCATCGGTACGGTGATGCTGCGCAGCCGTCGCCATGGCCCGGCTCCGTCGACGGCCGCCGCCTCGTACAGGTCGCGTGGGACGGCCTGCAGCCCGGCGAGGTAGATCATCATGTAGTAGCCGAGCGACTTCCAGCTCTCGACCAGCACCAGGGCCGGCAGAGCCCACCCGGGGTCGAGCAGGTACTGCACCGGCTGGTCGAGCAGCCCCACGGCGCCGAGCAACCAGTTCAGCATGCCGCGCTGGTGGTAGACGTAGTTCCAGGCGATGGCGATCGCGACCATCGATGTCACCACCGGCAGGTAGTAGACGAGCCGGAACACCTTGATCCCGCGTAGCGGCAGGTTGACCAGCACCGCCAGCAGCAGCGGCACGGCGACCAGGATGGGCAGCATGCCGGCCAGGAACAGGCCGGAGTTCGCCAGGGCGGTGTAGAAGCGGTCGTCGTCGAGCATCTGTGTGAAGTTGGCGAGGCCGACGAATTCTGCCGGGGAGACCACTCGGTAGTCGTAGAAGGCGAGCTGCACGGCGGTGACCGCCGGCCAGATGTAGAAGACGGCGAGTAGGACCAGGGCGGGTAGCAGGAAGAGGTACGGGGTCGTTGCCCGGTGCTGTCGGACCTGCCGTTTCCGGCGACCGGAGTGGATTGGCGGGTGCGTCGTTTCCGCCGACGCGGGAGCCGTCATCGTCATGCCGCACATCCTCGTGGTGGTCGTGAGCCGGATCGAACCCCTTGACAGGCCAGGCGTGATGGTTAACCTTTGTCCGCAACAGGCTTTAAGGACTGCCGAAATGTTGTCCGGACCATATTTCGCCCCCCAAGGGCTGTCAAGGTCACCGATGCCGGCCCGCGCCGCCCCGTACGGCGACCTGATCATCGCCCCATCCCTAACACCACCGGGAGGTCTGTCGTGAGGGTTGCTTCGTTACTGGCCAGGGCTCTCGCCGCGGGACTCGCGCTCACCCTGGCGACCGGGTGCGTCGCCGGGACCGAGAAGGAGAAGCCCGCGGACGCCGGCACCATGGACATCGAGTTCTGGACCATCAATCTGAAGAAGAACTTCGAGAGCTACATCAACGGTCTTATCGACGGCTTCAAGAAGCAGCACCCGGATGCCAAGATCACCTGGGTCGACGTGCCGGGCAACGAGGTCAAGCCCAAGCTGCTCGCCGCCGTGGCGGCCGGCAACGCGCCGGACGTGGTCAACCTGAGCAACTCCGATCTGGAGGAGTTCGTCCCGTCGCTGACCGACCTGGGGCCGTACGTCACCGAGGAGCAGCGCAGGGCGTACGCGCCGAACCTGATCGAGTCGCTGATGCCCGACGGCACGCTCATCGCCCTGCCCTGGTACAACGGCGGCGCCCCGATCGCCATCTACAACACCGACCTGGTGTCCAAGGCCGGCCTCGACGTCAGCAGCCCGCCGAAGACCTTCAGGGAGGCGCTGGCCTGGGCGATGAAGCTGCACCAGGCGACGCCGGGCGTGTACGGCATGAATGGCATCCCGAACATCTCCGTCATGCAGGCCGAAGGTGTGCCGGTGCTGTCGGCGGACAAGAGCAGGGCCGCCTTCAACACCCCGGAGACCACGCAGCTGCTCACCGCCTGGCGGGACGCCTACCGCAGCGGCGGCATCGCCCCCGGCGCCACGGTCAAGGACGACCGCAACTACCCGCAGACGCTGGAGAACCAGCAGGTGGCATTCTCCGCCAGCGTCATGCCGTTCGTGCTGAACAACATCGAGAAGAACGCGCCGGACGTGTTCGCCAAGCTCAAGCTCGGCTCGGCGATGACCGGCAAGGCCGGCACGTACGTCCTGCCGGACCAGCAGACCTTCGTGGTGCCCAAGGGTACGCCGAACCCGAGGTTCGCCACCGAGTTCGCGCTCTACCTGACCAACGCCGAGAACCAGACCGCGTTCTGCAAGCTCGTCGCGATCTACCCGTCCACGGTCGAGTCACTCAAGGATCCGCACTTCACCACCTTCCAGCCAGGCAAGCTCACCGACGAGGCGCGCCGGATCATCGCGGAGGAACTGCCCAAGCTCCAGCTCGGATTCCTCGGTACGGGCAAGGACGACAGGCTCCAGGAACGCTGGGACGAGAACATGCGGGCCATGATCAGCGGCAGGAAGAGCCCCAGCCAGGCGCTCGCCGACGCCGAGAAGGAATGGAACGCCCTGCTCGCCGCCAAGTGACCGCGCCGGTGGCCGCCCCCGCCGCGAGGGGGCGGCCACCGACCAGGAAGGACGAAACATGTCGCAGTTGGGCGTCGGGATCATCGGAGCCGGCATCATGGGCCGGGTCCACGCGGAGATCCTCGCCGACCATCCGGCCACCCGGGTCGTCGCGGTCACCAGCCGCACCCGCGCCTCGGCGGAGAAACTCGCCGGCGACCACGGGGCACGGGTCCACCCGGACCCCGCCGCGCTGGTCGCCGACCCCGACGTCGACATCGTCGTCGTCGCCACCCCCGACCATCTGCACGCCGCGATGGTCTGCGCCGCCGCCGAGGCCGGGAAGAACGTGCTGGTGGAGAAGCCGTTCACCACCGATCCCGCCGAGGCCGACCAGGCGGTGGCCGCCGTCCGGCGGGCCGGCGTGAAGGCGATGACGCTGTTCAACCACCGCTGGGTGCCGGCGTACGCGCAGGCACAGGCACGCATCGCGGCCGGGGACATCGGCCGGCCCCGACTGGCGTACGCCCGCAAGAACGACACCCGCCACGTCCCCATCCGGATGATCCCGTGGGCCGAGGGCACCACGTGCGCCTGGTTCCTGTCCAGCCACGACATCGACCTGGTGTGCTGGATGTTCGACGACGAGGTCGAGACCGTGTACGCCTCCGCCGTCGACGGTGTGCTACGCGGCCTGGGGGTGGACACGCCGGACGCGATCCAGGCCCAGTGCCGGTTCCGGGGCGGCGGCGTCGCCACCTTCGAATCGTGCTGGACCTATCCGGACACCTTCCCCACCATGACCGACTCCTTCGTGGAGATCGTCGGTGAGCGGGGCGTCATCCACCTCGACCGCAAGTGCGAGCAGATCGAGATCGCCACCGAGGACGCCTACCAATACCCCCGCAACCTGCTGGTGCGCACCGTGCACGGGGTGCCGGCGGGGGCGGTGCGGGACGCGATCTGGCACCTGGTCGACGCCGTACGTCACGACCGGGAACCGCTCGTGACGCTGGAGTCCAGCCGGCACGTGACCGCCGTGCTCACCGCCGTCCACCGCTCGATCGCCTCCGGCCGGCCGGAGGTCGTCTGACATGTCGCTGGTGGAGAAACCGCCGCACGTAGACGAGGAGCGCATGCGGCACATCACCGCCGACGCGCTCGCCGCCGCGGCGCGGGTGGTGGATCTGCGCGCCCATCTGGACTCGCGTACCGATGTCGCGCCCGTGCGCGACCCGCTGCGGTGGGCCGCGCAGGTCGCGGACACCCCGCGCGCCAGCGAGGTGCTGGCGGAGGCCGAGAAACTGCTGGACCAACCCGTCGACTTCCTCGATCCCACGCACGGACGGTCCGGCCTGTACGGCTTCCACTACCTGTACTGGGCGAATCCCCTGGTGCAGGGGTACGCGCTCACCCGCGACCAGCGCTACGCCGAGCGGTTCGCGGCGATCCTGGACGACTGGTACCGCGACCGTGACCAGGTACGCGGTGAGTGGCCCGGGCTGGATGTCGTCTGGTACACGCTCGGGGTCGCCAGCCGCTCCCAGGTCCTGATGGCAGCGTTGCACACGCTCGGCCACGAACTCCGTGAGCGGACCTGGCACCGGCTGGTCGCCACGCTGCTTGGCGGGGCCCGCTGGTTGGCCGAGGAGCACGACACCTTCCGGCACGGCAACTGGCAGCTCGCCGGCTGCGCTGTGCTCGCCGAGATCGCCGCGTTCCTGCCCGAGTTCGCCGAGGCGGCGGCCTGGGCCGCGGTGGCCCGCGCGCGGCTGCATGAGCACCTCGTCCTAGATGTGTACGCCGACGGTGGACACTACGAACGCAGCCCCTCGTACCACCTGATGTGCCTGGCTGCGCTGCAGAACGCCGCGCTGCGCGACGACAGCCTGCGCGTCCACCCGCGGCTGCGCGCGATGCACGACTGGCTGCTGGCGATGACCACCCCCGGTGGGGTGATCCCGCCGTTCAACGACTCCCACCTGGCCCACGTCGCCGAGCCGCTGCTGCGTGGCTGGCACCTCTACGGCGACCCGGCGTACCTGGCCGTCGCCCGGCGGCACCTGCCGCCCGAGCGGATCGCCGAGACCCTGGCCTGGCTCGAACCGCGGGACCTGCCCGCCACGTCACCCGAGCCGGTCCCCGGTCCCTCCGTCGTCCTGCCGCAGAGCAAGTTCGCGGTGCTGCGCACCGGTGGGCACCACGGCGTGGTCAACTGCGGGCCGTACATCGAGCACGAACTGGAGAGCCACAGTCACCACGCCGCGCTGGACCTGGTGATCTGGGGGCACGGCGCGCCGTTGGCCTGGGAGGCCGGCGGGCCGGACAGCTACGACGACCCCCGGTACCAGAGCTGGTACCGCGCCACGCGGGCGCACAACACCATCCGCGCGGGCGAGCGGGACGTCGGCGAGGACCACGACGCCCGGATCGAGACGCAGGTGCTGCTGCCGGAGTGCGACCTGCTCGTGGCCGCGCACCCCGGCTGGGGCGTCCCGCACCGCCGGTCGGTGCTGCTGCTGCGCGACGACCCGGTCTACTGGGTGGTGGGCGACGACTACCAGGGCGGCCCGTACGAATGGCGGCTCGGCGCGCTCGCGCTGTGGACCGGTGACCCCGCCACGGGCTTGCACCAGGAGGTCGGCCCCGGCCTCCTCGTGCTCCCGGTGGGCCTGCCGGCGGCGGTACGCACCGACACCGGTCCGACTCGCGTCCCCGATGGCGCCGGCGGGCCCACACCCGCGACGCTGCACGGGCTCACGCTGCACTACCCGGCCGGCCGCACCCGGCACGTGCTGGTGCCGTACGCCGTGCACCGCCCGGAGGTGACCCTGTCGCAGGGCGGCGACCAGGTGCTGCGCGTCGCGCATTCCCGGGGCGTGGACCTGCTCGGGCCCACCTCGTTGGTGCGGCTGCGCGCCGGCCGGCTCCGCGCCGCGGCGGCCTGGGCTGGCGAGGCGATCCGGCACGACGGCCGGCACCTGGTGCGGGGCGGGGCCGACACGCTGGGGCTGAGCATCGTCGGGCGCCGCTGGACGGTGACCGTGGACGTCGCCGGCCGGCGCCACGTCTGGGTGGCCGCGCAGGGCCGCACCCGGCTCGACGGCGTGCCGATCAATCCCGCCGTGACCGACGGCGGGAGCCGGATCACGCTGCCGGCCGCGGGCCGGTGGACGGTGGAAATCGACTGCGAGGGGGACGTATGACAGACAGCTGGCCCACCTGGCCGCAGTGGACGGAGGCCGACCTCGATGCGGTCCGGGCCGTGCTCGACTCCGGCCGGTGGAACGGGGTGGACGCGCCCGCAGTCACCGCCTTCGAGCAGCGCTGGGCCGCGTCCACCGGCGCGCGGCACGCGCTCTGCGTCGCCAACGGCACGGACGCCCTGCTGCTCGGGCTGCGCGCCCTGGGGATCGGGCCCGGCGACGAGGTGATCGTGCCGGCGTACACCTTCCTCGCCACCGCCACCGCGGTCGCCCTGGCCGGCGCTACGCCGGTCTTCGCGGACATCGACCCGGACACCTACTGCCTCGACCCGGCGGCGGTCGACGCCGCCGTCACCCCACGGACCGCGGCGGTCATCGTGGTGCACCTCGGCGGGCACCCGGCGGACCTCGACGCGATCGGCGCGCTGTGCCGGCGGCGCGTGCTGGCGCTCGTCGAGGACGCGGCGCACGCCCACGGCGCCCGGCACCGCGACCGGCCGGTCGGGGCGCTCGCCGATCTCGGCTCCTGGTCGTTCCAGGGCTCCAAGAACCTGACCGCGGGCGAGGGCGGCGCGCTGACGACCAACGACGACGCCCTCGCCGAGCGGATCCGCTCGCTGCGCAACCAGGGCCGGGTGACCGGGGGCGCCTGGTACGAGCACCATGTCCTCGGCTGGAACTCGCGGATGACGGCGATGCAGGCGGCGCTGCTCGGCGTGGGCCTGGACCGGCTGCCCGACCAGGTACGCGCGCGCGAGGCCGCGGCCGGCTACCTCGACGAGCAGCTGAGCGGCATGGTGACGCCGCAGGGG
>NZ_QGSW01000405.1:0-6847 GCF_003176715.1 Micromonospora sp. S4605 | reverse complement strand
GACCGGCACCGTCGAGTTCCACAACGCGATGCTCATCGGCGAGCCCGAGGGCGACGCGCTCAACCTCTCGGTGACGTTCACGAACTCCGGTGAGGCGACGATCGTCGAGGTGCGCTACGACGACCAGGCGCAGCAGATCAGCGTGCCCGAGGGCGTCACGACCTACGGCTTCCCCGACCAGCAGCTGGTCTTCAGCGCCGACGACATCACGTTCGGCTCGCACCAGAACGTGTCGTTCCAGGCCGACGGCGCCGAGCCCACGGGCGTCGAGGTGCAGACCATCTCGACCGAGTTCGTCGGCTACGAGACGCTCGGCCCGGTCGAGCCGGCCGCCGAGCTGGCCGCCGCGGTCGCCGCCCGGGAGCGCGCCGAGCACCCGCGGTGGGTCTGGGCGTCCGGGGCGGGCGTCTATCCGGCCCTGTTGCGCGCCGGGGTGCGGGTCGAGCGCTGCCACGACGTGGAGCTGACCGAGGCGCTGCTGCTCGGTCACGCCGGCCGCTGGGGCGAGCCGCGTTCGCTCGCCGCCGCCTGGGCCCGACGCACCGGCGCCCCGGTGCCGGCCGACCCGCCGCCGCGTCCGGCCGCGCCGCCGGGCCACGGGCAGGACGCGCTCTTCGACACCCTGCCCGGCCCGCCGGGGCCGGGCCTCGACGCCCTGGTCGAGGTGTACGCCGACCAGCTCGCCCGGATCGCCGCCACCGAGCATCCCGGCCGGTTCCGGCTGCTGGTCGCCGCCGAGTCGGCCGGCGCGCTGATCGCCGTCGAGATGGGCGCGGCCGGGCTGCCCTGGCGGGCCGAGGTGCACGACGAGATCCTCGCCGAGCTGCTCGGCGAGCCGTCCCCGGTCGGTGGTCCACCCCGCCGGCTGGCCGAGCTGGCCGCCCGGATCGCCGACGCGTTCGGCGTACGTCAGCTGCACGCCGACTCCCCGGCGGAGCTGTTGCGGGCGTTCGCTCGGGCCGGCGTGGAGCTGCCCAACACCCGGGCCTGGGTGCTGCGCGGCGTGGACCACCCGGCGGTGCCGCTGGTGTTGGAATACAAGGAGCTCTACCGGATCTGGACGGCGCACGGCTGGGCCTGGCGCGACGCCTGGGTGCGCGACGGCCGGTTCCAGCCGGAGTACGTGCCCGGCGGGGTGGTCTCCGGCCGGTGGGCGACCCGGGGCGGCGGCGCGTTGCAGATCCCGAAGGTGATCCGGCGGGCGGTGGTGGCCGATCCCGGCTGGCGGTTCGTGGTCGCCGACGCCGGCCAGTTGGAGCCCCGGGTGCTCGCCGCGGTTTCCGGCGACGCCCGGCTCGCCGCGGCCGGCGGGGCCGGCGACCTCTACGCCGCACTGGCCCAGGACGCGTTCGGCGGCGACCGGGCCCGCGCCAAGGTGGCCCTGCTCGGCGCGATGTACGGGCAGACCGGCGGCGCGGCGGTGCCGGCGCTGGCGGTGCTGCGCCGCAGCTACCCGACGGCGTTCGGCTACGTCGAGGCGGCGGCCCGCACGGGCGAGGCCGGCGGGCTGGTCCGGTCCTGGCTCGGGCGTACCTGTCCACCGGGGACGGCCGGCTTCGCCGACGGCGAGGAGGGCGACCCGGACGCCGGGGCCGACCCGCAGTCGACCCGGGCCCGGGCGGCGCGTTCCCGGGGCCGGTTCACCCGCAACTTCGTCATCCAGGCCACCGCCGCCGAGTGGGCCGCCACGCTGCTGGCCACCCTCCGCGGCGAGCTGGCCGGCAGCGACGCCGAGCTGGTCTTCTTCCAGCACGACGAGGTGATCGTGCACTGTCCGGCCGAGCTGGCCGGGGCGGTGGCCGAGGCGGTGCGCCGGGCCGGCGAGCGGGCCACCACGCTGCTGTTCGGCGACACGCCGGTGCGGTTCCCGCTCGATCTGTCCATCGTCGACTGCTACGCCGACGCGGACTGACCCTCGGCCGACGCGGGCGGCGGATCCGTCGCGGCGCACCACCGCCGGCCGCGCCCGCGCTGACCACCGGCTCAGCTTATGGCGATCGGTCCGGTGAATAACGGTTGCACTATTTTCCCTTTTCGCCCCGCTACCCGATCCGCCCCCTCCTCGTTGCTCCCGATGTCCGTACGACGGAGCGGGCCGTGCCCCCTGGGCCACGGTCCGCTCCACGGTAAAGGGGGCGCAGCGCTGAACCGGATCGCAGGAATGATCATCGCCGCGGGCGGCGGCCGCCGCATCGGTGGCCCGGAGGCCCTGCTGCACCAGGGCGAGAAGCCGCTGGTGAGCCGGATGATCGACACGATGGCCGAGGCGGGCTGCGCCCCGCTGGTGGTCGTACTGGGCGCCGCGGCCGACCAGGTGCGCGAGACGGCGGACCTGACCGGGGCCACCGTGGTGGTCAACCGGGCCTGGGGGACCGGCGTCGGGTCGTCCATCCGCGCCGGCCTGGCCGCGCTGGACGACGAGGCGATCGAGGCGGTCGTGGTGGTGCCGGTCGACATGCCCGGCCTGACCACCGCCGCGGTGCGCCGGGTGGTCGCCCTGCCGTTCCCGGACGTGCTGGTCTGCGCCACCTACGGCGGGCTGCGCGGCTACCCGATGCTGTTCGGCCGCCGGCACTGGTCCGGCATCGCCACCCTGGCCAGTGCCGACGTCGGCGCCCGACCCTACCTGCTGGCGCACAAGGACCAGATCGTCGACATCTCGTGCGACTCGGTCGCCGACGGCAGCCGGGTCGACACCCCGGAGCTGATGGCGCTCTACGGCCTCACCGTCCCACCCCAGCGCGTCGGCGTCTAGGCCACGCGGCCGCGGGTGGGGGTCCGCTACCCTCGCGGCCGGTCGGGCCGGGATATCGTCACCCCGGGCGGCGTCCGCGCCGCGCACGGGGGGAGGTCCGATGTACGTCGCGATCGGTCGGCACGTCGCCGGGGCGCTGACCGCCTGGCTGGTGTTCACCGCCGAGGCCCTGGTCGGCTGTCTGGCCCTGCTCGGCTACGCGCTGGTCACCGGCGCCGACCCCGGCGGCCCGCTGGCCGGGCCGATGCTGCTGGTGATCGCCGCCCTGCTCGGGGCCGTCCTGGTGCCGCTGCTCTTCGCGCCGGCGGTGCTGCTCGGTGAGGCGGCCCGGCGGCGGCGCACCCCGTTGGTCGGCGCGCTGACCGGCACCGCCGTGGCGATGCTGCTGGCGGCCCTGTACGCCGCCGGCGTCGGGCTGGCCACCGACGGGTCCCCGGCCGGCGTCGTACTGGCCTGCGTGCTCGCCGCGCTCGCCGTGGTGTGCCCGGTGCTGGCCTACACCCTGACCGTCCGCGCTGGCCGGTGGGCCGAGCGGGTGCTCGGCCGCCGGATGCTCCGGTCCGCGCCGGCCGCGCCCGTCACCGGAGAGGGTGTGACCTCGTAGGCGTGGCACGTCCACCGGTCGACCTGGTGCCCGCCGACACGCCGGCCGAGTCGCTGACCCACAACACCCTCAACGGGGTGACCGGCGGCATCTGGCGTACCCGCCGCGAGGGGCGGCCGGCCGTGCTGAAGCTGCTCGCCCCGCCGGGCCGGCCCGGCCCGACGCACTGGGCGGGCAGCACCGACCCGGGCCACTGGAACTACTGGCGGCGCGAGGTCGAGGCGTACCGCAGCGGGCTGGCCGCCACCGCGTACCCCGGACTGGCCGCTCCGACGCCGCTCGCGGTCGACGACCGGCCGGACGGGACGGTGGCGCTCTGGCTGACCGACGTGCCCGGCCGGCCCGGCACCTCCTGCACGGCAGCCGATCTCGGCGAGGTGGCCGACCGGCTCGGCGCGGGGCACGCCCGCTGGCTGGCCGACCCGGCGGCCCGCACCGCCGTGAACCGGACGCCGGACTGGCTGGCCCGGGACTGGCTGCGCGACTACTCGCTCAGCCGACCGGTGCCCGAACCGGTGCCCTGGGAGCACCCGGTGGCCGTCGCCGCCTGGCCGGCGTCGCTGCTGGCGGCCCTGCGCCGGCTCTGGCAGCGGCGGCACGCCGTGCTGGCCGCCACCGACGGGCTGCCGCGCACCCTCTGCCACCACGACGTGTGGCCGATGAACCTGGTCTTCGCCGACGCCGGTCCGGTGCTGCTCGACTGGTCGGGGGTGGGGCCGGGCCCGATCGGCGAGGACGCGGCCAACCTGGTGCTGGACACCTTCCTCGACGGGCTGGTCGACGTCGCGCTGCTCGACGACGTGGCGGCCATCGTGCTCGACGGGTACCGGGCCGGCCTGGGCCGCGCGGTCGACCCGGCGACGGTCACCCGCGCGATCCGGCTCACCGGCGCGGCCAAGTACGTCTGGCTGGCCCCGCTGATGCTCACCCGGCTGGGCGGCCCGACCGGGCAGACCTACGACCGGCGGGACGAGGCCGAGATCATGGCCGGCCGCCGTCCGGTGCTGGAGCTGCTGGTCCGCTGGGCCGCCACCGCCCTGGACTGAGCGCGGGTCAGTCCAACTCGAACAGGGCGGCGGCGTTGTGCCAGCAGACCGCGCGCAGCCAGTCGTCGCCGAGATCGAGCCGGGCCAGCCCGGCCAACTGCTCGGCGTACGGATAGGGGATGTTGGGGAAGTCGCTGCCCAGCAGCACCTTGCCGGCCAGCCCGAGCGCCCGCAGCCGGGGCAGCTCGTCGGCGGGGAAGGGCACGAACCGGTCGAAGAACGAGGTGAACGCCATGGTGGTGTCCAGCCGGACCCGCTCGTACGCCTCGGCCAGGTCGAGGAAGGCCCGGTAGTCCGGCGCGCCCAGGTGGGCCACCACCGCGGTCAGCCGGGGGTGACGGGCGAGCAGCGCGGCGAACGGGTCCGGCCCGGTGTGCGCGGTGCCGACCGGGGCGTGCCCGGCGTGCACCACGACCGGCGCCTCGGCGTCGGCGAGCAGCCCCCAGACCGGGTCCAGCGCGGGATCGGCCGGCGCGAACCCGCCGACCTGCACGTGCACCTTGAACACCCGGGCACCGGCGGCCAGCGCGTCGGCGACGTACCGGCCGGCCGACGGCTCCGGGAAGAAGGTGGCCGAGGGCAGGCAGCCCGGGGTGGTGCGGGCGAAGTCGAGCGTCCACCGGTTCAGCTCCGCCGCCATGCCGGGCTTGTGGGCGTACGCCAGGGCGCTGAACGCCCGGACGCCGAGCCGGCGCAGGTGCGCCACCCGTTCGGAGTCGCTCCACCGGTAGCGGATCGGCCACTCGGTGCCGACCAGCGGCCCGGCCGCGTCGAAGTACGCCCACACCCGGCGCAGCAGCCGGGGCGGCAGGAAGTGCACGTGCACGTCGGCCAGCCCGGGCAGGCCCAGCCCGCGCCAGAACGCCGGCACCTCGGCGTCATCGGCCCCGGACAACGGCGTCCGGCCGGTCGCGGGGGCGGGCCGGTCGGTCATATTTGGATGTTGAAGCGGTGCAGCACCGACGGGGCGACCAGCCCGGCGGCAGCCAGCACCGCGATCACGGTCAGCGCGGCGCGCACCACGACCACCTCGGTCTTGCTGCCGGCCCGCAGCGCGATGCTGTTCGGCAGGCCGATCATCGTCCACATCCGGCGTTTGATCGGGATCGGCCAGAGGATCGGCACCCCGGCCTTGGTGATCATGTCACCGAGGATGTGCACGAAGCAGCCCACGCCGACGGCGGTGCCGATCAGCGGATAGCCCCGGCCGCCGGGGAGGTTGGCGGCGACGAACCAGGCCGCGCCGGCGGAGACCAGGGTGACGATCACCCAGCCGGCCCGCTCCGCCCACTCGTCGAACAGCCCGCGCAGCGCCAACCCGATCATGAAGAACAGGATGCCGATCACCGCCCACTTGCCGTACGCGGCGCAGAGCGCGGTGGTGCCCCAGCCGACCAGCAGGGTGAACGGGATGGTGTGGGTCAGCGTGCGGTGCCCGTTGCTGCGGCGCGGGTCGCGGCTGAGTTTGGTCGCGTAGTAGACGCCGAGTGAGATCTTCTCCATCACCTCGGCGATGAACAGCGAGAACACCCCGAAGGTGCGGGCCACGGTGGCGCCGCCCTGGTTGCGGGTGACCTTGCCGGACAGGTCGAGGTCGGGGAAGAGGGCGCCACCCGCGCAGACCGCCGTCCCGACGGCGAGCGCGAGCGGGGACTGGTGGTAGTCGGCGAAGTGGTCCAGCGCCCACGACCCGGCCAGCCACACCGCCGCGCCGGACAGCGCGTGGGACGGTCCCATCATCTCGGCTCACCCTCCCCAGGGATCTTGAGCGCCAAAACTACGCCACTGTAGTTCAGAGCCGTGCCGCGCGGGCATCACCCGGACGGGTCCACAGAGGACGGTGTCAGGGCAGGGGGGTGAAGCTCTGCCGGATCATCGCGAAGTATGCCGTGTTGACCTGCCAGTCGAACTCCTTTGTCAGCCACGAGACGATGTACGCCCGGTCGGCGGAGACGTTCGCCAGCAGCCGCCCGGTGTGCACCCGGTCGCCGGCCGCGCCGATCCAAGCGCACTCCCAGATCGCGGCGCCCCGGAACATGTCCAGCGCCGCGATGTCGTACCGCTGGTAGCCGGGGAGCGACCCGCCCCCGGTGAGCCGCCGCTCCTCCGCCCGCCACCAGGCGACCGGGTCGGCGCGCCGGGGGCCGGCCTCCACGCTCAGCACCCGGGCCCCGTCCGGCTCGCGGAAGCAGGTGGCCGCGCCGTCGGTCCAGCGCAGCCAGGCCACCGGAGCGGCGATCCGGTAGCCGGCCGGGTCCACGTGCCAGGTCCAGCTGTCCACCAGCCGGAACGCGCCCGCCGGCGCGGGCACCGACGGCACCGGCGCGGCCCCGGGCGGGGGCGCCGCCGCACACGCGAACGCGGCCGGCCGGGGGACGGCGGTGGTGCCGGCGCCGGAGCCGGACGGGACGGTCGGCGGCTCGCCGGTCCGGGCCGCCAGAC
>NZ_QGSW01000119.1:0-6893 GCF_003176715.1 Micromonospora sp. S4605 | reverse complement strand
GGTGGAAGAGGAGGAGCATCAGTCCGCCGGCGACCAGGCCCCAGAACGCGCCGCCCACGCCGAGCAGGGTCACCCCGGAGGCGGTGACCACGAAGGTGACCACCGCGGCCTCGCGCGCCGCCGGCTCGGCGAGCGCCGAGGTGAGCGCGGTGGCCAGCGCGCCGAGCAGCGCCAGCCCGGCGACCGCTTCGATCAGCACCGGCGGGGAGAGCGCGACCAGCGCGGTGGCCGCCCCGGCACCCAGGCCGAGCAGGGCCAGCCCGGCCCCGGCGGTCACCGAGGCGATCCAGCGGCGGTCCGGATCCGGGTGGGCGTCCGGGCCGGCGGCCAGTGCGGCGGTGATCGCGGCCAGGTTGACCGCGTGCCCGCCGACGGGCGCGGCGGCGGCGCTGGCCAGCCCGGTGACCCGCAACGCCGAGCCGAGCGGCGGCCGGTAGCCGTAGCCGACCAGCACCGCCGTCCCGGGCACGTTCTGCGCGGCCATGGTGACCAGGAACAGCGGCAGCGCCAGCCCGACCAGCGCGGCGACGTCCCAGGCCGGGGCGGTCAACTCGACCACCGGCCGCAGCCCGACCTCGCCGAGCCCCGCGGCCGGCGTGGTCAGCGCGATCGCCACCACCGCCACCACCAGCGCCCCGGGCACCGCCCAGCGCCGCGCGAAGCGGTGCAGCAGCAGCCAGACCGCCACCACCGGCACGGCCAGCCGGGGCACCTCGACCAGCGCGCGCACCGGTGCGGTGCAGAGCGGCAGCAGCACGCCGGCCAGCATCGCCCCGGCCACCGGTTGCGGGATCGCCGCGACGGCCCGGCCGAGCACCGGGAACAGCCCGGCGGCCACGATCAGCCCGCCGCAGACCAGGAACGCCCCGACCGCGACCGGCCAGCCCCCGGGCATCGGGCCGGTGGCCACCAGCAGTGCCGCGCCCGGGGTGGACCAGGCGATGGTCATCGGCAGCCGGTGCCGCAGCCCGAGCCAGGCGGCGCAGAGGCCGGACGCGAGACAGAGCGCGAGCAGCCCCGAGGCGGCCTGCGCGTCGGTGGCGCCGACCGCCCGCAGGCCGGCCAGCACGACGGTGAACGAACTGGCGAAGCCGACCAGCGCGGTCACCACCCCGGCCAGCACCGGTTGGGTCCGCCCGGCCATCCCCGCCTCCCACCCCGGCGCTCCGCCGGATGCCCGTACGCCATCGTTCCGTAAACGGAACATCAGTCGTGTAGCACCATAGCGGGGTGCCGCAGCCCTCACCAACCCGCCAAACGACCCCCGAACCCGGTGCCGACCCGGGCGCCGACCAGGGTGCCGCCGAGGTCGGCCGGCGGGTCCGGGCGCTCCGCGAGGAACGCGGGATCTCGCTCTCCGCGCTGGCCCGGCTGGCCGGGGTGGGCAAGGCGACCCTCTCGGGGCTGGAGAACGGCACCCGCAACCCGACCCTGGAGACGCTCTACGCGGTGACCGCGCAGCTCGGCGTACCGCTGACCGCTGTGCTCTCCGGGCCGGCCGCGACGCCGACCGTACGCGGGGCGGCGGTCAGCGCCACCCTGCTGGAGGTCTTCGACGACGCCGACGCCACCTACGAGCTGTACCGGATGCGGGTCACGCCGGGCCCGGGCCAGCTCTCCCCCGCGCACCAGCCCGGCGTCACCGAGCACGTCACCGTCTTCGCCGGCGTGCTGCGCGCCGGCCCGGTGGACGCGCCGCTCACCGCGGCGGCCGGTGGGCACCTGCGCTGGACGTCGGACGTGCCGCACCTGTACGCCGCCGTCGGCGACGAGGAGGTGGCGGCCAGCCTGCTGCTCCGCTACCCGCGCCGCTGACCCCGGCGGACCCGCCCCCGCCACACGAACGCGGACGCGATCCCACCACCACGCAGCCGCTGTCCCGCCACGCCACGCGGTCAGCCGTCGACCGGCGCGGGCAGCCGGTGCCGCACCGCCCAGATCGCCGCCTCGGTACGCGACGCCGCCCCGGTCTTGCGCAGCAGGTTGGACACGTGCACGGTAACCGTCCGCACCGAGATGCCGAGCTCCCGGGCCACCTGCTTGTTGGACATCCCGGCGACCAGGCAGCCGAGCACCTCCAACTCCCGCGAGGTCAGCTCCACCTCGCCGCCGGCCAGCGGCTCCGCCGGGGCCCGGGAGGTCGGCGCCACCGGTGGCCGCAGCAGCGCCGCCGGCTCCTGGCCCGCGTGTGCGGCGAGCAGCTCGGTCAGCGCGTACGGGTTGCCGCCGGTGCGGGCGCAGACCGCGCGCACCAGCGCGGCGGGCGGGCGCGTCCCGTCGTACACCTGGGTCAGCACCTCGGCGACCTCGGCCGGGCGCAGCGGGCCGAGGCGCTGGCGCACCGCGCCCGGCACCCCGCAGAGCCGGGCCAGCGCGCGGGCCGCGAGGTCCGGCGCGACCGCGTCCGCGGCGGGCCGGGTGGCCACCAGCAGCAGCGCCGGCAGTTCGGCGGCGGTGGCCAGCTCGCCGAGCAGGTTCAGGCTGGCCGGGTCGAGCGCGTGCAGGTCCTCCACCACCAGCACGGCCGGGCCGGCGCCGACCAGCAGCCGGACGGTCCGCACGGCGAGTCGGAGCAGGGCGCCCGGGGCGTACCGCTCGCGCGGCGCGGTGGGCTGCTGGGCCAGCCAGGCGAGCGCGTCCGGCGGCAGGTCGAGCGCGCTGGTGTCCCGCCCGCTGAGCACGGCGGCCAGCCAGTCGTACGGTGCCGGGTCGTGCACCCGGGCCGCGCCGGAGAGCAGCACCGCCGGTCGCGGGGTGAAGCTGTCCACGGCGGCGGCGACCAGCAGGCTCTTGCCCACCCCGGCGTCGCCGCTGATCACCGCCACGGTCGGTGCGGTACGCCGACCGGTGACCACGGTGGACCAGGCCCGGTCGAGCTCGGCCAGCTCACCGGCGCGCCCGACCATGGACACCGGCATCATTCCCCAACCCTACGCAGTAGTGCGTAGAGACGGCGGCAGGGTGTTCTTGGCAAGCTTGTCCCATGACGCTGATCCTCCGCTCGGCCATCCGCAACGACATCGGGCTGGTCCGGACCAACAACGAGGACTCCGCCCTCGCCGGTGACCGCCTGGTCGCGGTGGCGGACGGCATGGGCGGCCTGCCGGCGGGCGAGGTGGCGAGCGAGATCGTCATCCGGATCCTGGACGAGCTGACCCCACCGTCGACCCCCGACGAGGCCGCGGACGCGCTGCGTGCCGTGGTGAGCACCGCCAACCAGCGCATCCACGCCGCCATCGCGGTCGACCCCGCCCGCGAGGGGATGGGTACGACGCTGACCGCCGCCCTGCTCGCCGGGGACGCGCTGGTGCTCGCCCAGGTCGGCGACTCCCGCTGCTACCTGCTGCGCGACGGGGAGCTGAGCCAGCTCACCCGGGACGACACCTTCGTGCAGGCGCTGGTCGACCAGGGCGCGCTCTCGCCCGAGCAGGCCCGGCACCACCCACAACGGTCGCTGGTGACCCGGGCCGTGCAGGGCACCGACACGCCACCCGCGATCGGGGTGATCACCGTGGTGGCCGGCGACCGCCTGCTGCTGTGCAGCGACGGCCTCTCCGACTACGTGGCCGATCCGGAGATCGCCGCCGCGCTCACCCTGTACGCCGACCGCCAGCAGTGCGGCGAGCAGCTGGTCAAGCTCGCCCACCAGGCCGGCGCCCCGGACAACGTCACAGTGGTGGTCTCCGACGTCACCGCCGCCTGATCCCGGCGCCGGCGGCAGCCGTCCACCGGCTGGGCGGATTCCGGTTGCGGCAGCGGGCCGGTCGGGTTGGGATGATCGGATGACGGTGCGCCGGGTGACTTCCGAGGAACGACTGACCACCAGCTTCGTGCTCGGCGCGTACGCCTTCGAGGCGTCGCCGCGCAGCGCGGCCCGGGCCGAGGAGTTCCGCCGCTACCTGCCCTACAACGAGGGCAACCGGACGCTGGTCGTGGAGGAGGACGGCAGCACGCTGGCCGCCGCCTCGGCCATCCCGATGCGGCAGAACCTGCGCGGCGCGGTGCTGCCGATGGCCGGCGTCGCCGGGGTGGCCAGCCACCCGCTGGCCCGCCGCAGGGGGCACGTGCGGACGCTGCTGAACCAACTCCTCGACGAGATGCGCGACGAGGGGCACCAGCTCACCGCGCTCTACCCGTTCCGGCCCTCGTTCTACGCCCGGTTCGGCTACGTCGGGCTGCCGATGCCGCGCACCGCCACCTTCACCCCGGCGGATCTCGGCGAGCTGGTCGCCGCCGACCTGCCCGGCGAGGTGGGCTGGGAGCGGATCGGCGACGGCTACCCGACCTGGCGCGAGTTCACCGAGCGCTGCCTGCGCGAGCGGCACGGCTTCGCGATCTTCCCCGACTACCGGGACGTCGGGTTGCGCCACCGCGACGAGCACTGGCTGCTCACCGCCCGCAGCGGCGGAACGGTCACCGGCGCGGTGACCTACCGGATCGACGACCACGGCGGCACCCTGGTCGCCGGCGACCTGCTCGCCACCGACCCGTACGCCCGGGCGCTGCTGTTGCAGTTCTTCGCCCGGCACGTCGACCAGGTGGCGAAGGTGACCGTCCAGCTCCCCGCCGACGAGCTGCCCGAGCTGTGGCTGACCGACCTGGCCGTGCACGTCGAGGCGCGGGTGGCCCGGCCGGATTCGGCCGCCCCGATGGCTCGGCTGCTGTCGGTGGACGCGCTGGCCGGGTTGCCCGCGGGGCCGGGCCGGGTCCGCGTCGAGCTGACCGGCGACCGCTGGCTGGCCGGGACGTACCTGCTGGACGGCACCACCGGCTCGGTGGAGCTGGTCGCCGGGCCGGCCACCGGCACCCCGCCCAAGGCCACGCTGACCGCCGCCGGGCTCTCCGCCCTCGCGTACGGGGTGCTCGACCCGGCCGAGGTGCACCTGCGCGGGCTGGGCGACGTGCCGGTGGACGCCGCGACCGAGCTGCGCCGGCTCTTCCCGCGCCGGCTGCCGTACCTCTTCGCCGGCTTCTGACCGCGCCGCCGCCCCGATCAGCAGGGCGGCGCCGGCTGGTACGCCCGGGTGCCGCAGCGGGTCATCGCCTCGATCATGGCGTTCGGCGCCGGCACGCTGCTCTCGGCCGTCTCCTTCGAGCTGATCGTCAAGGCGTACGAGCATGGTGGGGTGCTGCCGACCACGCTCGGCGCGGCGGCCGGGGCGGTGGTCTTCACACTGGCCAATGTGGTGCTGGCGCGGCGCGGCGGGCAGCACCGCAAGCGCTCCGGCCGGCGGCAGCCCACCGAGGCACAACGACCCGGCTCAGGCAACGCGATAGCGGTCGGCGCGCTGCTGGACGGCATCCCGGAGTCGGTGGTGATCGGGGCCAGCCTGCTCGGCGGCAAGACGGTCAGCCTGGTCACGGTGGGCGCGGTCTTCCTCAGCAACGTGCCGGAGGCGCTGTCCAGCGCGGCCGGCATGCGGCACGCCGGCCGGAGCCGGCGCTGGGTCTTCACGCTCTGGACGCTGATCGCGCTGGCCACCGGGGTGTCCGCGGTCGCCGGCCACATCCTGCTCGGCGACGCCTCACCGGCGGCGCTGGCGGCGATCACCGCGCTGGCGGCGGGCGGCATCCTCGCCATGATCATCGACACCATGGTGCCGGAGGCGTTCGAGAACGCCCACCTGCTCGCCGGCCTGATCACGGTCGCCGGGTTCCTGATCGCCTTCGCCGTCGCCCATCCTTAGCTCCGGGTTAAACCGTCGCGCCGGACCGGTCCGGACGGCCGGTGGGCTCCTAGCATCACGGGGTGCGTCCGAAGTCGCTCCTCGTCCTGCTCGTGTTGGCCGTCGCCACGGCGGGCCTGCCGGCCTGCGGATCGTCCGACGCGCCCCGGGTCGAGCCGTCGGCATCGGCCGGCGCGTCCAGCCCCGCCCCGGACGCCGCCCCGGCCGCCCGGGCGGGGCTCGGCGGCCCGGGAGCGAGCGCCAGCCCGAAGCCCTCGACCGGTGCCGTGCTCAAGGCCGGCAACCCGAAGGGCCGCGCCGGCGTGCCGGCCGAGGCGCGGGCCGTGGACACCTCGAAGCCGACCCGCCGGATCGGCACCGGCACGGTGGCGAGCTGCACCTCCGAGGCGGTGGTCAAGGCGGTGGCGGCCGGCGGGATCATCACCTTCGACTGCGGGCCCGACCCGGTGACCATCGCGATGAAGGCCACCGCCAAGGTGCGCAACGCCAACGGGCCGAAGGTGGTGCTGGACGGCGGCGGCAAGGTCACGCTCAGCGGGCAGGGGCGCCGGCGGATCCTCTACATGAACACCTGCGACAGCGCGCAGGGCTGGACCACCTCGCACTGCCAGAACCAGGATCACCCGCAGCTCACCGTGCAGAACCTGACCTTCACCGACGGCAACTCCACCGGGGACCGGGCCGAGGGCGGCGGCGGTGGGGCGATCTTCGTCCGGGGCGGCCGGTTCAAGGTGGTCAACTCGCGCTTCGTCCGCAACCGCTGCGACCGCACCGGCCCGGACCTGGGCGGCGCCGCCGTCCGGGTGCTCAGCCAGCACGAGAACAAGCCGGTGTACGTGGTGCAGAGCACCTTCGACGGCGGCTCCTGCGCCAACGGCGGGGCGCTGAGCAGCATCGGCGTCTCCTGGGTGGTGCTGAACAGCGTGTTCACCCGCAACCAGGCGATCGGCAACGGCGCCAACCCGGCCCGGGCCGGCACCCCCGGCGGCGGCAGCGGCGGCGCGATCTACTGCGACGGCGACGAGTTCACCGTCCGGATCGCCGGCACCATCATCGAGGGCAACCGGGCGAAGGAGGGCGGCGGGGCGATCTTCTTCGTCAGCAACAACCGCACCGGCACCCTGAAGATCGAAAGCTCCACCCTCCGCCGCAACCCCAGCGACGGCTTCGAAACCCCTGGCTACCCCGGCATCTTCTTCCTGTCTC
>NZ_QGSW01000302.1:0-6939 GCF_003176715.1 Micromonospora sp. S4605 | reverse complement strand
AGTGCGAGGGGTGGGCGGGACGAGGGCGGGAGGCGGGGTGAACGGCTCCGGAGCCGGCGAGAGCGACGGGGCGGGGGGCAGCATCGTCACGCCCTCGGCCGAATTTCCGCCGCTGGCGCCGGAGGAACTGGCGGCGCTGCGGCGGATCGGCGACCAGTGGCGGGCGGCCCGGCGGGACCAGCCGCCCGGAGCGCTACCGGTCGATCCCACCCTGCGCCGCGCCGGTGGCCAGCCCGAGCCGAGCCGGTTCGGGCGGCTCGCCCCGATCGCGATGTTCCGGGTCGGCGAGCCGGACGAACTGGTCGCCACCGAGCCGGCCAACCTGCCCGGAACCCGGTTCGGTCGGACCGTCACCCGGCTCCGGCGCGCCCTGTTCGGGCCGCCGCTGAGCAGCTCGGCGGTCCTCTACGAGCGGATGCGCAAGCTGGTCGCCCTGCCGGTGCTCTCCTCCGACCTGCTCAGCTCGGTCGCGTACGGGCCGGAGGCGATGCTGGCCGTGCTGCTGCTCGCCGGCAGCGGCGCGCTGGGGCTGTCGCTGCCGCTGGCGGCCGGGCTGGTGGTGCTCATGATCGCCGTCGGCATCTCGTACCGGCAGACCATCCCCGCCTACCCGCACGGCGCCGGCTCCTACGTCGTGGCCGGCGACAACCTCGGCGCTCTGCCCGGGCTCGCCGCGGCCGCCGGGCTGATGCTGGACTACGTACTGACCGTGGCGGTGTCGGTGGCCGCCGGTGTGCACGCGGTCACCTCGGCGCTGCCCGAGCTGGCCGGATGGACCGTGCCGGTCGGGGTCCTGGCGATCGTCCTGCTGCTCGCCGGCAACCTGCGGGGCGTACGCGTCGCGGGCAACATCTTCGTGCTTCCCACGTATGCCTTCGTGGCCGCCGTGCTGACGCTGCTGGTGGTCGGCTTCGCCCAGGCGGTCGGGCGTGGGTTCGCGCCGGTGCCACCACCCCCGGTGCCCATCGTCGAGGGGGCGTCGGCGCTGCTGGTGCTCCGCGCTTTCTCGTCGGGCGCGGTGTCGATGACCGGCATCGAGGCGGTGTCGAACGCGGTGCCGGCGTTCCGGCCGCCGGAGTGGCGCAACGCCCGGACGACCCTGGGCTGGATGGTCGCCATGCTGGTGCTGCTCTTCGCCGGGTTGACCCTGCTGTTCCACCTGGCCGGGCTGGTACCCAGGCCGGACGCGACGATGTTGTCCCAGCTGGCCCGGGTCACCTTCCCGACCGGACCCTGGTACGGGCTGATCCAGGCCGCCACCGCGCTGATCCTGCTGCTGGCCGCGAACACCGCCTTCAACGACTTTCCCCGCCTGCTGTTCTTCATGGCCCGCGCCGGCCACGCGCCGCGCCGGTTCCTGCACATGGGAGACCGCCTGGCCTTCAGCAACGGGCTGGTCACGCTCGCCGTCGCGGCGGCGGTCATCCTGGTCGTCTTCCGCGGGCACACCGAGTCGCTGATCCCGCTCTACGCGGTCGGGGTGTTCCTGGCGTTCACCCTCTCCCAGGCCGGCATGGTGGCCCACTGGCGACGGCACCGAGGGCCGGGCTGGCGGCGACGGCTGGCCCTCAACGCGGTCGGCGCCACGCTCACCGGACTGGTGCTGGTGACCGCCGGGGCGGCGAAGTTCACCGAGGGCGCCTGGGTGGTGGTGGTCGCGGTGCCGCTGCTGGTCCTGCTCTTCTGGGCCATCCATCGGCACTACCGGATGCTGCACCAGGCCTTGGCGCTGCATCCGCCGCCGGTAGTCCCGACGGCGGCGCCGTCGGTGGTGCCCGCCCCGCCGGCGACCGCCGTGGCCGCGCCGCCCGAGGGTGAGGAGCTACCCCAGCAGGTACGGCACCTGGTGGTGGTCCCGGTCGCCCGGCTGAACCGGGCCTCGCTGCGGGCGCTGGCGTACGCGGCCTCGCTCGGCCAGCCGACCCTGGCCGTGCACATCGCTCCCGAGGAGCCGGAGGCGGACCGGTTCCGCGCGCAGTGGCGGGTGTGGGGCGACCACGTCCGGCTGGAGACCATCGTCTCGCCGTACCGGGCGGTGATCGGGCCGCTCGCGCACTACCTGGAGGCCCTGCACGCCGCCCGGTCCGACCTGGTGCTGACCGTGATCGTGCCCGAGGTGGTGGTCCGCAGCCGCTGGCACCGACCGCTGCACAGCCGGGCCGAGCAGCGACTGCGCTCCGCGCTGCGGCCGCTGCCCGCCGTGGTGGTCACCAGCGTCCCGGTGCACCTGACCGAGTAGCGCCGGCCCGGCCGCGGCAGCGCTGGTCAGACCTCGTGCACCTCCAGCACCCGGGCCTGCGGAGCGGCGTCACCGAGCGCGGCGCGCAGCGCCACCCGTTCCGGGTCGACCAGGAAGGCGTCGTAGCCCGTGCGGGTGTCGAACCGGATCAGGTGCACCTCGGTACGCCCGTCGCCGGTGCGCTGCCGGCGCTCCACCCGCCCGCCGTGCCGGCCGAGCAGGGCGAGCACCGCGTCCTCGTAGCGCTGGCCGGCCTCGACCGCGTCGGCGGGGAACTCCACCAGCGCCACCAGGCGCACGGCGGCGGCCGGGTCGGTGCGCAGCGACTTCCAGAAGTGGTGGTCGACGTGCCCGCCCGGGATGCCCTCCCGGCGGCCGGTGTCCAGGTAGCCGTGGCGGCGGTAGAACTCCGGCGCCTGGAACGAGAACGACGACACGGAGACCTCGATGCACCCCCGCCGGCCGGCCTCCGCCGAACGCCCGCAGCAGCCGGCCGCCCCAACCCTCGGCCCGGCGGTCCGCGCGTACCCAGACCATGTTGATCCCGGCGCAGCCACCCCAGGTCCAACCGGTCAGGCCGGCGACCAGGTCGCCGTCGGCGTCGGTGACCCGGACGTTGAGCTCCGCCTCGTCGTCGGCGCCGGTGGCCCGGTTGTTGAACGCGGTCAGCTCCCGGTCCAGCCGGGCGGTCAACTCCGCATCCGCCGCCGCGAGCACGGTCAGCGTGTCGCCCGCGCTCGCCCGTGGCTCGCTCTGCCCGGCCCGCCGCGCTTCGGCGTCGGCGGCCGGCGTGGCGCCGGCCGGTGGCGTGGACGTGCCGTCGGCCGGTGGGGTGGTGGTGTGGTTCCCCGTCGTCATGCGGCGGAGTATGGCAGGCGGCGCTATTCGCCGATGCCGACCGCCTTGGCGCTGGCCGTCCAGAGCCGGGCGGCCAGTTGCGGGTCGGCGGCCTTGCGCAGCGGCCGGCGCGGCCGACGGTCGAAGTAGTAGCCGCCGTCGATCAGCCGGGCGGGATCCTGGTTGGCCAGCCAGACCAGCGTCTCCGCCCCCTTCTCCGGGCTGCGGAACGGCAGCATCCGCATGCCGAGCGCGACCAGCCGGCTGTCGTTGCCGAACCGGGTGCGCACCACGCCGGGGTGGAAGCAGTACGAGCGCACCCGCGGCCAGCGGCGGGCCGCCTCGGCGGTGAACAGGATGTTCGCCTGCTTGCTGGTGCCGTACGCGGTCATCGAGCGGTAGCGGCGCAGCGGCGCGTTCAGGTCGTCCGGGTCCAGGGTGCCGCTGCGGTGCGCGCCGGAGGCGGTCACCACCATCCGGCCGATCCGGTCCCGCAGCAGGTTGCTGAGCAGGAACGGGGCCAGGTGGTTGGCCTGGATCGACAGCTCGAACCCGTCCACCGTGGTCAGCGGCTGGAGCACGATCGCGCCGGCGTTGTTGGCCAGCACGTCGATCCGGTCGTACGCGGCCCGCAGCCGCTCGGCCAGCCCGCGTACGTCGTCGAGCACCGCGAAGTCGGCACGGAACAGCTCGGGCCGCTCTCCGCACGCCTCCCGCACCTGCTCGGCCGCCGCCTGCAACCGGGCCGGGTCGCGCCCGACCAGTACCACCTGGTCACCGCGGCGCGCCAGATCCACCGCCGCCGCGAGGCCGATACCCGAACTGGCCCCGGTCACCACCACGAGTCGGCGCCCAGTGACATCTTCCACAGGTCCATTCACCCCGGTCATGGCGCGAGGTTACCGTGGCGTCACAACGCCCTTTGGGATCGTTAAGTTCTCGGATTCTCGTCAGCTGGCGTCGGCGTGCCCGCCGCACGCTGGAAGGAGCGCACCCATGGCCGCAGTCGGTCGCCCCCGCCGGTCCTGCCTCGCGGTACCCGGTTCCAGCGTCAAGATGCTCGGCAAGGCCCAGGGCCTCCCGGCCGACCAGGTCTTCCTCGACCTGGAGGACGCGGTCGCCCCGCTGGCCAAGCCGGACGCCCGGAAGAACATCGTGGCCGCGCTCAACGAGGGCGACTGGTCCGGCAAGACCCGGGTGGTCCGGGTCAACGACCTGACCACCCCGTGGACCTACCGGGACGTCATCGACGTGGTCGAGGGGGCCGGCGCCAACCTCGACTGCATCATGCTGCCGAAGGTGCAGAACGCGGCCCAGGTGCAGTGGCTCGACCTGACGCTCACCCAGCTGGAGAAGACCCTCGGCCTGGAGGTCGGCCGGATCGGCATCGAGGCGCAGATCGAGAACGCCGCCGGCCTGGTCAACGTCGACGCGATCGCCGCCGCCTCGCCCCGGGTCGAGACGATCATCTTCGGGCCGGCCGACTTCATGGCCTCGATCAACATGAAGTCGCTGGTGGTCGGCGCGCTGATCCCGGACTACCCGGGCGACCCGTACCACTACATCCTGATGCGGATCCTGATGGCCGCGCGGATGCACGACAAGCAGGCCATCGACGGCCCGTTCCTGCAGATCCGCGACGTGGACGCGTTCCGCGAGGTGGCCAAGCGGTCGGCCGCGCTGGGCTTCGACGGCAAGTGGGTGCTGCACCCCGGCCAGATCGACGCCGCCAACGAGGTCTACTCGCCGGCCCAGGCCGACTACGACCACGCCGAGCTGATCCTCGACGCGTACGAGCACTACACCTCGGAGGCGGGCGGCAAGCTCGGCGCGGTGATGCTCGGCGACGAGATGATCGACGAGGCGTCCCGCAAGATGGCGCTGGTGATCGCCGCCAAGGGGCGGGCGGCCGGGATGAGCCGGACGTCCAGCTTCACCCCGCCCGCCGGGTAGCACGCCCGGTTCCACCTCGTGCCGCCCCGGTCGGACCGGGGCGGCACGACGTGTCTTCAGTAGCTGCTGCTGGTGTTGTCGGACTGCGTGATGGCGAAGACGATGGCCGCCACGTAGAAGAGGATCACCAGCACCAGCAGGCCGGTGAGGATCCAGCCGACGATGATGGCGGCCTTCGCCATGCCCTCGCCGCCCTCACCGGTCTGCCGGATCTGCTTCTGGGCCACGTGCCCGAGGATGGCCCCGATCGGGGCGGTGATGCACGACCCGACGCCGACCAGGGAGAGCACCAGCGCGGCGATCGCCAGGCCGTTGGTCTTCTGCTGCGGCGGGTAGCCGTAGCCGTAGCCCGGGTAGGCGGGCGGCGGGTAGCCGGCGGCGGCGTACGGGTCACCGGGCTGGCCGGGCGTCTTCATCCCGGCGTACGGGTCGCCGCCGGGGTGCGGCTCGGCGGCGGTGGGCTGAGTGGGCACGGGCTGACCGCTGATCGGCAGGGTCGGGTCGGCCGGTGGGCTCGACTGCTGGCCCGACCACGCCGGGTCGTTCCAGCCGCCGGACGGCGGGGGATAGGTCATCTGTCTACTCCGTTGGGTGCGGGTGCGCGGTCAGGGTAGCCAGCGGCACGCAAACCGCGTGGTCCCGCCACCGGGTGCCGCGTTGCCCGGGCGGGGATAACCGGGCAGGATCCTGGCATGGTGTTTGACGCGCGAGCGGCGGACCGCTCCGGCAGCCGACCGAGACGGGACGCGAGCCGCCCCGGGCTGGCCCGGCGCAGCCGGGCGGCCGTCGCCGCGGCCGCCCCCGGGCAGGACGAGCCGGCGCCGCTGCCGGAGCCGGTGACCATGCGGCTCGACGGGAAGGTCGCCCTGGTGACCGGGGCGGGCAGCCCGGACGGCATCGGGTACGCGACCGCGCGCCGGCTCGCCGACCTGGGCGCCCGGGTGGCCATCGTCTCCACCACCCGGCGCATCCACGAACGGGCCAGCGAGCTGGGGGTGACCGGGTTCGTCGCCGACCTCACCGACGAGTCGGAGGTCGGCGCGCTCGCCGACGCCGTGGCCGAGCAGCTCGGCGACGTGGAGGTGCTGGTCAACAACGCCGGGCTGGCCAGCCGGGCCAGTCCCGAGGTGCTGCGCCCGGTCGCCCAGCTCAGCTACGACGAGTGGCGGGGCGAGATCGACCGGAACCTGACCACCGCGTTCCTGTGCAGCCGGGCCTTCATCGGCGGGATGGCCGAGCGCGGCTGGGGGCGGATCGTGAACCTGGCGGCGACCGCCGGGCCGGTCAACGCGCTGCCGACCGAGGCGGCGTACGCGGCGGCGAAGGCGGGCGTGGTCGGGCTGACCCGGGCGCTGGCGATGGAGATGATCGCCGACGGGGTGACCGTGAACGCGGTGGCGCCCGGCACCATCTACACCGCCGCGTCCACCATGGCGGAGATCAAGCAGGGCCTCGGCACGCCGGTCGGCCGGCCGGGCACGCCGGACGAGGTGGCCGCCGCCATCGCCTTCCTCTGCTCGCCGGCCGCCTCCTACATCACTGGCCAGATGCTGGTGGTGGACGGCGGGAACAGCGTCCGCGAGGCGCAGTTCCGTCAGTAGGTCATGCCGCCGTCGACGCCGGCGAAGGCGACCAGCGCGATCCAGCCGCAGCAGATGAGCAGGCCCAGGCCGGTGAAGACGTAGCTGAGGATCAGCCCCCAGGTGGCCAGCTGGTCGCCCTCCTCGCCGCTGGTCCGCAGCTGCCGCTTGGCCAGGTGGCCGAGGACGATGCCGGCGGGCGAGAACACGAACGCGAAGACCAGCGAGAGGATGGCCAGCACGTTCGTGCCCCGGGTCGGCCCGGGCGACGGCGGGCCGTACTGGCCGTAGGGGCCCTGCGGGGCGTACGGGGGTTGGTGTCCCCACTGC
>NZ_QGSW01000152.1:0-42683 GCF_003176715.1 Micromonospora sp. S4605 | reverse complement strand
CGCAACGCCCGATCCGACGCCCACTGGCGACGCGCACCAACCGGCACGCCACGCATCTGCTTCTTACCGCGCCCCATCGCAAACCTCCGTGGTCGAGGTGTTGCGACGATCAGTTGAATTCGCCTTGGGCGCCCCTGTCCGAGTGGAAGATCACGTCGTCGACTCGGCCGCCGCGGGCGGCGACCGCGGCGTCGAGGGCGTCGATGATCAGGTCGGTGCGCATGTGGATGTTGATCGACCAGCCGATCAGCCGTCGGGTGGCGATGTCGATGACCGTGGCCAGATACAACCAGCCGGCACCGACGCGCAGGTAGGTGATGTCGCCGCACCACCGCTGGTCCGGTGCGGTGGCGGTGAAGTCCCGGCCGATCAGGTCCGGCGCCGGCGGGACGGCAGGATCCGGGATCGTGGTCCGCTTGCGGCGGCGCAGGTGCCGACCCACGACATCCCGTTGCCGCATGATCCGCTCGACCCGTTTGCGGTTGACCCGCACACCCCGCTCGTGCAGCTCGACGGTCACCCGAGGGGATCCGTAGGTGCCACCGGAGTCGGCGTGAATCCTGGTGATCTGCTCGGCGAGGGCATCCTCGTCGGCGGCGCGAGCCTGCCGGGCCGGCTCGCTTGCCGTCCAGCGGTAGAACCCGGAGCGGGACACCGCCAAGACCCGGCACAGCCGCTTGACGCCGAACGCGGCACGGTGGGCGGAGATGAACCGGAAGCGGCTGGTCACCGATCCATCTCCTTCGCGAAATAGGCGGCTGCCTTGCGCAGGATCTCCTTCTCCTGCCGCAACTCCGCGTTCTCACGCCGCAGGCGGGCGATCTCGGCGTCCTTGTCGGCCACCGACAACCCGTCCCCACCCGAGACGGGCCCAGCGGCCTTGGTCTGGCGATCGGCGGCGCGGACCCAATTCCGCAGCGTCTCGTGACTCATCCCCAGCTCACGCGCCACCTGATTGATCGGCCGCCCCGACGAGCGAACCAGATCGACCGCGTCACGCCGGAACTCTTCCGTGTACTTCGATGGACGCCCCAACGGGGACACCCCTTCCTCTGGACCAACATCCAGTCTCAGGGTGTCCACATCTCAGGGGGAAGCCCACCACTTCGTGGTGGCCGATTTCGACGGGCCGATGGCGGTGCTCGACGCCCTCGCGTACGTGAAGGCGGCACGGGCCAGTGCGGTGCCCGCCGCGTTGGAGATTTCCCAGGCGGGTCGCGGCGCCCATGTGTGGGTCTTCCTCACCGGCGCTGTTCCCGCGGCCACCGCGCGGACCGTCGGCACCGTCCTGTTGCGTGAGGCGATGGTGCTGCGCGGATCGATGGACCTCCGCTCGTACGACCGGCTGTTCCCCAACCAGGACGTGCTGCCCGAGGGTGGCTTCGGCAACCTCATCGCCGCACCGCTACAGGGCCGCCGCCGCAAGGACGGACTCACCACCTTCCTCGACCTCGGCACCCTCGAGCCCCACGCAGACCAGTGGGCATTCCTGTCGACGCTGGACCGACTCACCCCCGGCGACGCCGAACACATCGCCCGGCAAGCCAAACAAGCCGTCACCGGTGCCGACATCGCCACAATGAGCCGGTCCGCCGCGACCCAGGTCCATCCTCCGCTACCTCCGGTGGTCCACGCGGAGGCCGGTGCCGGGCTGAGCATCGACGCCAGACAGCTCACCCCCGCCGCACTGGCGACGTTCAAACACGCCGCCGCCATGGCCAACCCGAAGTTCTACGAGCTGCAGCGACTCCGCAAATCCACCTGGGACACCCCACGCTTCATCCAGGGCTACGACCTCACCCTCGACGACCGCCTGATCCTCCCGCGGGGCCTGCGGCACACCATCGCCACCATCGTCGAACACGCCGGGTCACGGCTGGCCGTCACGGACGTACGAAACTCCGGGACCGAGATCGACACCGCGTTCACCGCCGAACTCACCGGCAAGCAAGCCAACGCGGTCGGCGCGCTTCTCGCCCACGACGACGGAATCCTGGTCGCCCCACCCGGCTCCGGCAAGACCGTCATGGCCTGCGCCGTGATCGCCGAACGCAACACCTCCACCCTCGTCCTCGTCGACCGCAAAGCCCTCGCCGACCAGTGGCGCACCCGCATCCAACAGTTCCTCGGCATCAAGCCCGGCCAACTCGGCGGCGGCCGACGCAAGCTCACCGGCACGGTAGACATCGCGCTGCTGCCCTCCCTCGCCCGGCACGACGACATCGCCACCCTGACCCAGGGGTACCGGCACGTCATCGTCGACGAATGCCACCACCTCGGCGCCGCAGCCTACGAGTACTCGGTTAAACGGATCGCCGCGCAGTTCTGGCTCGGCCTCACCGCCACCCCCACCCGACGCGACGGCCTCGGCCAACTCGTCACCTGGCAACTCGGACCCGTCCGCCACACCCTGACCGACGAGGAACACGGCACCCTCGCGGCCGCGATGCACACCGACGCCGGGCCCTCGTCGAACGCTGTTCATCCACGAGACCACCTTCCAGCCCGGCGACGTCGACCTGGACGCGCCCGGCGCACTCGCCGAGGTCCACCGAAGGCTGGCCCTCGACGAGCCCCGCAACACCCAGATCGCCGATGACGTCGCCGCAGCCCTGACCCGTGGCTGCAACTGTCTCGTCCTGACCCGACGGGTCGCCCAGGTCGAGGCACTCACCGCTCTGCTCGCCGCACGCGGACACCAGCCGCTCGTACTCCAAGGCGCAATGAGCACCCGCGAACGGCGAACCATCGTCGACCGGCTCGACGGCGCCAAGACCGGCGACGGCCTACTCGTCATCGGCACCACACCGTTCATCGGTGAAGGCTTCGACGCCCCCGCCCTCGACACCCTCTTCCTCGCCGGCCCGATCTCCTACGACGGCCTACTCGTCCAATGCGCCGGCCGCGTCATCCGCGCCGCGCCCGGCAAGGACCTCGCCGAGGTCCACGACTACCACGACCCGGCCGCACCCATCCTCGCCGCCTCACTCCCCCGCCGCATGCCCGGATACCGGGCACTCGGCTTCACGAGAACATGAGTGCATCCGATCGCGATCACCATGGCTGGTCCGCCAGTCACAGAGATACCACCAAGGCCAAGCGCGCTTGGCCTAGCGTAGTAGGCTGACAGGTATGGGTCGGTTCTCCGAGGATGAGCTGCAGGCGGTTGTCTCCCGGTACGAGGCGACGCGAGCGCAGGCGTTGACCGAGCGGGACGAGCAGCTGCGGGCGTTTCACGCGGCCGGCTGGCGGCCGGTGGATCTGCAGCGGGTCACCGGGTATAGCCGGGAGACGATCCGGCAGGCACTACGACCGGAAGTCCGGCAGGCGACCAACCTCAACCGGCGCAGGACATCCCCCCAACCGCCGGCGGACTACCGACCCTACGGCGACCGGAAGCCCTACGTGGTGGCCGAAACCCTTGCCGCGCTGCACGGTCCCACCGACGGCACGGTGACGCTTCCGCGCCATCTTGACTGGTCCGGGCACGCCGAGTACGACCTGAACCGGCCCGCACGCCTGGCCAGCATGTACAAGGTGGTGCTCACCGAAGCCAGCACGGTCGAGGACCTCAATGCCTGGCTCGACGCCGACCTCCTCCGGCGACTCTGGCCTACCCTCTGGCTGCCACCCCAACTCCGCCAGCGCTGGGAGGAAGCCTTCCCCGAACTCGCCGCCACCCGTAGCGACGCGGTGTAGCGGTGGACCCCTTCCACGAACGCCTCGCCCGTACCGGGCTCGGCGCGGCCGATCGATACGGCTTCGCGCTGGCCGGCGGTTACGCGGTCCAGGCCGCCGGGCTTCTGGAGCGGCCCAGCGAGGACGTCGACCTGTTCACCGCTTGGGACCGCCGGCAGGAGTTCACCGCCGCAGTCGCCGCCGTCGTGCACGCCTACCGAGACGACGGCCTGACCGTCGAGACCGAGCGGCAGTACGACACCTTCGCCCGACTGGCCGTCACCGACGGTGTGCGGACCTCCAAGGTCGAACTCGGCGTGGACTGGCGCGCCAACGAACCGATCCTCATGGCGATCGGACCGGTACTGCACCCCGACGACGCAGTCGCGAACAAGATGAGCGCACTCTACGGACGAGCGTTCGCCCGCGACTTTGTCGACATCGACGCCACACTCCGATCCGGCCGCTACACCCGCGAGAACCTACTCGCCCTCGCGCAGCGCGCCGACCGGGGCCTCGACCCACGCATCTTCGCCGACGCCCTCGAACAAGCCGCCCAACTCGATCCCGACGACTTCGCCCAGTACGGCGTCACCGGGCCAGCGCTGGACAATCTCCGAAGCCGATTCGCGGAGTGGCGCCGCGAACTGCTCGACGACGAGGAAGGGTGACTCGGTCCCGACTCGCGGCAACGTTAAGCTGCACCCGCAGGACCCACAACGTTCCAGCTGATCTTCGGCAAGCGATCGCAGCGAGCCCGCGAAGCGACCGGTACGCAACGGGGGACGGCAGGAAAGCCACAGGTCGTCGGCCCGTGGACGCCGGCAGACCGTCGGGTTAGGAAACCGTTGCTCTATCCCCTGAGCTACGAGGGCGCGAGCGCCCAGTCTAGCGACCTGGGGTTCGCCTCAAGTGGCAGGGCGCGGTCGCCCGCGTTGGCATCGGTTCACCCGGGTTGGCAGCGGCTCCCCAAGCGTCCGCACGTGGCCGATGAGCGGCACGTTGCGCCGCCTCTGCGAGGTTCAGGGGCGTGCGTCGAATTGGGCGCGTGCTTCGAAGACCCGCTCCATGTGCGTCTCTGCCCAGGTCTTGATCGCGATCATGACCGGAAACAGTTCATGGCCGAGCGGAGTGAGTTCGTAGTCGACGCGGACCGGTACCGAGGCCGTGACCGTGCGGGTGACCAGGCCGTCGCGCTCCAGCGTGCGCAGGGTCTGGGTGAGCATCTTCTGGCTGACGCCGGCGATGCGGGCGGCGAGTTCGCTGTGCCGCTGCGGGCCGTTGGCGAGGGCCGGGATCACCAGTGCGACCCACTTGTCGGTAAGCCTGCTCAACAGCTGGCGGGTCGGGCACTGTTCCAGGAACGCGTCGTAGTCACGTTTGGCCTGCTCGCGGCGTTGTGCGGCGGTCGTCGTCGCCATCCTGCCCTCCACCCGGTGCCCTAGGCACTTCACGGTACCTACTTCCGGACACCGCCCGCTGATTCCTACGGTCTTGGTGATCACGAGAGCCCACCAGGGAGACAGCGATGCGCGCAGTCAGGTATGCACAGTTCGGCGGGCCGGAGGTCCTGCACGTGGCCGACGTGCCGGTGCCCGAGCCGGGGCCGGGGCAGGTACGGGTGCGGGTCGCTGCGTCCGTCGTCCACCCGGTCGACCTGATGATCCGCTCCGGTCGGTTCCCGGCCCCGCTGCCGACCGGTCTGCCGTACACGCCCGGCTGGGATGTGGCCGGCACCGTCGACGCGGTCGACCCGGCAGTCGAGCAGTTCACGATCGGTGACCAGGTCATCGGCTTCTCGCCATGGCTGCAAACCACGGTCGGTGCCCACGCGGAGTACGTGATGCTCGACGCGGCCTGGCTGACCACCGCACCCGCTGGCGTCCCCGCCACCGAGGCGGCGACCCTGCCGACCAACGGCCTCGCCGCCGCCCAGGCCCTCGACCTGCTCGCGCTCCCGGCGGGTTCGACTGTGCTCGTCACCGGCGCCGCCGGGCAGGTCGGCGGCTTCGTCCTGGCGCTGGCCCGCGCGGCCGGTCTGCACGCCACGGGACTCGCCGGAACCGACGACCGTGCGTTCGTGGAGTCGCTGGGCGCGGCATTCCTGTCGCGCTCCGACGGCCCAAAAGGGACGTTCGATGCGGTCGTCGACCTGGCGGTGATCGGCCCCTCGCTGCTGGGCCTCGTCCGCGACGGCGGCGGCTACGTGGCCGCGTCGCCTCCGCTTCGCCCGGAGCCGGTGCGGAGCATCCGGACCGTCGCGCTGCAGGTACAACCGGACGGATCGCGGCTGGGTAAACTGGTCAAACTCGTTACCAGCGGCGACATCCCGCTTCGGGTCGCCGGCGTGTACCCCTTCGCCGACGCCGCGGCCGCTCACGACCGGCTGGCCCAGGGCGGCGTCCGCGGCGGCGTGGTGATCGTCCCATGACCCCCCATGCTTCCTACAGCGTCCACGCGGCCACCGCCGCGTTAATGGTGGCGATCAGCGTGCTCCTGCTCGTCGCGTGACCACGGGTCACGCCGCTTGGGCCGAAGATCGCACTCACTGAAGGGAACAGCTTCTCCATGCTCAGCTTCGAGATCCACCCGATCGGTACGGTCCGGAACGAACGGACGGATGCCCAGGACAGCGACCACTGGGGCGCCGTCCGCAGCACGATCACCATCGACGAGCGCTTCGGCGACGCGTGCCTGCAAGGGCTGGAGGGCTTCTCCCACGTCGAGGTCCTCTTCATCTTCGACCAGTTCTCAGAGCGCGACGACTACCGCGAACCCCGCCCGAACCGCGGCCGCGCCGACCTCCCGCCCGTCGGCGTCTTCGCCAGTCGCGGTCCCCGCCGGCCGAACCGGATCGGGGTGACGTGCTGCCGGGTCGAATCCGTGCGCGGTCGCGAACTGACGGTGGTCGGCCTCGACGCGGTGTCGGGCACCCCCGTCATCGACCTGAAGCCGACGATGACCGAGTTCCTGCCGGTGAACGTCCAGCAGCCGGAGTGGGTCAGCCAGCTGATGTCGGAGTACTTCCAGCCTTAGGGCATGCCACCACCGGGCCGCTGGTGCCTCAGGACGCCCCGGACCCGACGCCTCGTGCCGCTTCGATGATGGACTGGGCGACCTCGCCGGGCTGGGACACCGCCATTGCGTGGGAGGCGCCCACGATCTCCCGGACGCCGCGGGCACCGGCGCGTTCGGCCATGAAACGGTGCGCGGCGACCGGGATGTTGCGGTCCGCGTCACCGAACACGAACCAGGTGGGCAACGACCGCCACGGCGGAGCAGCCGTCGCCAGGCCGTCACCGAGCGCCTGCTCGGTCACCGGCCGCTGGGTCCGGGCCATCAGCGCGGCCAAGTCGCCGGGTACGTCGGCGGCGAACTGCGCGTGGTAGGCGTTCTGGCCGATCGCCACCTCGTTGCCGCCGGTGGCCACCGGATAGGAGACGAGGGTGTCGGCGAGCGTGCTGCCGGGGAACTTGCCGGACAGCGTCAGCGCCGACTCACCGGTGTCCGGGCAGAACGCGTTGACGTAGACCAGGGCACGCACCGCCGGGTCGTCCGATGCCGCCTCCGTGATCACCATGCCGCCGTAGGAATGGCCGACGAGCACAACCGGACCGCCGATCCCTCGTACCACGTCCCGCACGTAGGCGGCGTCCCCGGCGACGCCGCGTAGCGGGTTCGCAGCGGCCACGACGGAGTAGGCGGAGCCGAGCCGCTCGATCACACCGTTCCAGCTCGCCGACTCGGCGAACGCGCCGTGGACGAGGACGAGAGTGAGCTCCTGATCCGACACGACGACCAACTCCTTGCTTCGGACGACGTTGGGTGCGTACTGCGCTGGACCTGTACCGGGTGGGCTGATTACCCACGGTGCGACGGTGAAACGGCTGGTGGGGCTACTCGGTGGGTAGCCCTTGTCCGGCCTCAGCCTGGGCTTCGAGCGTTGCGTCGTACTACGGAGCTACCCGACGGTGCTACCGGGAGGTGACGCGGAAGCCGGGCGGTGAGCCCTACCGTCGCGCTCATGAAGAAGGCTCTCGTCGTCATCGGCACGGTGTTCGGTCTCTACCTCATCGCACGGGCGCTCGCCGAGCCGTTCGTGATCGACTTCGGTGACCCGGCCAGTTATCGCGACGACTGGGGTGGGCCCAGCCTGGGCGGGGTGCTGGCAGTCCACTGCGGACCGGGCGTGATCTCCGCCGTGCTGATCGGCCGGGCCGTCCGAACCCGCGTGCGGGCACGCCGCGGCCGGGCCGACGCGCGGGCGGCAGTTCACCGCGACTGACGCAACGGCGGCGGAGCGGTCGCCGACCGCTCCGCCGCGCTGCCGTGGTGCTGCCGCGGCGGTGCGAGGTCCACGTTTCAGGGGCCCGTCAGTGCCGCCACGATCGCCTTGACCACGCCCTGCCAGTGACGGCGCTGCTGCTCGCGTTCGGCGGCGTCGGCCAGCCGCTCCTGGTGGACCGTCAGCCGCGCCCGCCCCTCGCCCGCGGACGTGACCGCCAGTTGCAGCGTCGTGTCGTGTGTCCAGTCGGGCGGCTGCCAGGTGAGCCGGACCCGGTCCAGCTCGCGGAAGCTGCGGGTCTCGCCGCGCACACCGGCCGCGGTCTGGTAGCCCGCGCCGCGCTCCGACAGCACCGTGACGCCGTCGCCCAGCCAGATCGCGAGGCCCGCGGGCGAGGTGATGAAGGTCCAGACATCCTCGACCGGGCGGTCGATCGTCCTGGACACCCCGATCTGCCAGCCGGCGTCGCGGGTGCGCCCCACCTCGGCCCGCCGCCATCCGGCGCTCACCGGGTCACCGCCGCGACCGCGCTGACCTCGACCAGCGCTCCCGGCACGGCCAGCCCGGCGACCCGCGCGACCACAACCGGCGGCGCGGCCCCCGCCAGCTCGGCCGCCGCCACCGGATAGGCCGCGGCGAGGTCGACGCCGTCGACCAGCAGGATCGTCATCATCACCAGATCGTGGACCGTCGCTCCGGCGGCGGCCAGCGCGACGTGCAGGTTGCTCATCGTCTGGCGGACCTGGGCAGCCACGTCGCCATCGACGAGCCTGCCGTCGCCGTCGACGCCGTTCTGGCCACCGACGTAGACCGTCGTCGCACCGGGTGGCACGACAGCGACGTGGCTGAAGGCGGGCGACTGGACGAGTCCGGCGGGGCGGAGCAGCGACTTCTCTGTCATGCGGTCCAGCTTGCCCCGCCACCCGGACGGATAGTGTCAGGGTATGCGGTGGATCCTCGTCAGATGAGCACCACCAACCGCCGTCTCGAAACGCTCGCCCTACTTCAGGCGCACCCGGGCATCTCCGCCACCCAGCTCGCGGCCCGGCTCGGCGTCACCGAGCGGACCGCGCGGCGCGACGTCGCGCACCTGCGTGAGTTGGGCTACCAGATCGATGCCGAGGCCGGCCGGACCGGCGGCTACCGGATCGCGCCCGGCCGCACGATGCCACCACTGCTGCTCGACGCGGACGAGGTGACCGCCGTCGCCCTCGGCCTGCGCGCGGCGGTCGCCGTCGAAGGGTTCGACGCCGCCGCGACCACCGCCCTGGCCAAACTCACCCAGGTCGTGCCGGCTCGCTGGCGTACCCGGCTCAGCGCGCTCGCCGACGTGCAGACGCCGCCGGAGCGGTCCCGCCGCCGCGCCGGGCGCGACGTGCTGGTCCCGGTCGCGCTCGCCTGCCGGGCCGGTGAGGCCATCCGGGTCCGGCACCGCCGCCACGACAGCGCGCGGGCCGCCCCGGTCGAGGTGCAGCCGCACCGGCTCGTCACGCTGTACCGTCACTGGTACCTCGTCGCCTCCCCGCGAGACACCGGGCGCTGGCTGACCTACGCCCTCGACCGGATCGACCACGTCCAGCCGCTCGGCACCCGGTTCCCGGCGCCCGAGCCGCCCGCCGACGCCGCCGCTTTTGTCGCCGACACGCTCGCCCACGGGCCCTGGCGCCACCGGATCCGGGTACGGGTGCACACGTCGGCCGATCTCGTCCGCGACCTGGTCGACCCGAGCGTCGCCACCGTTGTCGACGACGGTGACGAGTGCGAACTCCACCTCGGCACCGACGACCTCGACTGGGCCGCTCGCTGGCTCACCTACCTCAACCTGGACCTCGACGTCGTCGAACCGGCCGCCCTCACCGACCGGTTGCGCGCCCTCGGCCGCTGGCTGCTGGACCGGTACTGAGCGCCCGCGCCGGCGGGCCCACCGGCGACCGCGAGGGCACGGGCGCCGGCCTGGCCACGGTGACGGATCATGGACGGATGTTCAGGCGTATCCGGGAGCAGGCCCGGGAGAACCGCAGGCAGTCGGCGAAGTTCTCGAAGTCGAAGAACCCGGACGGCTGCTGCGACTGCTGCGACCTGGGACTGTTCTCCACACTGCTGACCGTCGGCTCGCTCGCCGCGGCGGCGACCCGGGCACCGGTGCTGGACCGGGCGGGGGTGGCGGCGATCCAGGGCTACCGGAAATGGCTGTCGCCGCACTGGCCCGGGCGGTGCCGGTTCACGCCGACCTGCGGGGCGTACGGGTTGACGGCGGTGCAGCGGTACGGGTTGGCGGTGGGTGGCCGGCTGGCCGCCGACCGGGTCCGTCGGTGCCGGCCCGGGGTGCCGGGCGGCACCCACGACCCGGTGCGCTGAGGCCGCGCGAGGCCGCGCCACGGGCCGTGACCCGGGTGGTCACTCGGCGACGACGAGCGCCTGCGGGGCGGCCTGCTTCATCCGGGTACGCAGCCACTTCAGCTGGATCGCGGTCTCCCCCTCGCACCGCTTGACCACTGCGAGCAGGTCCTCGTCCCGGGCGCCGTAGGCGGCCTGGCCGACGACCGTCCAGCAGATGTCGCACTGGGCGGCCAGCAGGTAGAGGTCCTGGAGATCCCGCAGCAGGCCGATGCCGCCGGTACGGGTGCCGGTGAACAACTCGGAGTGCAGCCGGTCCGGCTCCGCCGGCGCCTCCGCCGAGTAGCGCTCGGCGAACGGCTTCAGGCGTTCGGCGTGCTCGTCGCAGCGCTGCGCCTGCTGCTGGCACAGGTGCTCTACGTCAGGCTCGTCGGAGTGCGCGGCGGCGACCTGGCGGAACGCGTCCGCGAGGTTTATCTGGGCACGGTGCAGCAGACCGAGGTAGTGGGCGAGGTGCACGGTCACTCCTTCCCGCTGGTGGCCTCGGCGGCCGGCCCGCCGACGGTCACCGGCACGTCGGTGCCGGGCACCGGCTCGCTGCCGCCGACCGCGGGCGCCGGTGACGGTACGCCGTCGCCGTCGGCCAGCTTGGCCACCGCGACCGCGGCGACCTTGAACAGCGGCTGCTTGGAGATCGGATCCCAGGCGGTGATGGTCAGCTCGTTCGCGGCCCGCGGGGTGCGCTCACCCGGATCCTGGTCGAAGTATCCGTAGTGGAACGGCAGGAACACCACCCCGGGCCGGATGCCACAGAGCCGGGCCCGGGCCTGCACGGCGCCCCGCGGTGAGGCGATGCCGACCAGGTCACCCTCGGCGATGCCGAGCCGCTCGGCGTCGGCCGGGTTGAGTTCCACCCACACCTCCGGCGCGGCGGCGTCGAGCTGCGCGGCCCGGCCGGTCTTGGTCCGGGTGTGGAACTGGTAGACCGTCCGGCCGGTGGTGAGCAGCAGCGGGTGCTCGTCGTCGGGCACCTCGGGCGAGGGCTGGTAGTCGACGGCGGGCAGGAACGCCCGCCCGTTCGGCTCCGTGGCCCGGTACTCCGACTCGGTGAACTCGGCGCCGGTGGACAGGTCCTGCCCGTAGGTCTCGCAGTAGTCGGGATCGGTGTTGAACACCCCGTCGGTGTAGAGCCGCTCGGTGCCGTCGGGATGCTCCTCGGTGCACGGCCACTGGACGCCGGACCCGCCGCGCAACTTGTCGTAGCTGATGCCGGTGTAGTCGCACGGCCGCCCGCGGGAGCACTCCTTCCAGGCCTCGAAGACCTCCTCCGGCCCGGCCCACGGGATCAGCGGGCCCCCGTCGCGGTCGCGGAAGTCCATCCGGCGGGCGTAGTCCAGGAAGATGTCCAGGTCCGGGCGGGCCTCGCCGGGCGGGTCGACCGCCTTCTCGCTGAGGTGCACGGTCCGGTCGACGCTGGTGAACGTGCCGGTCTTCTCCCCCCACGTCGCGGCGGGCAGCACCACGTCGGCGAGTTCCGCGGTCTCGGTCAGGAAGAGATCCTGCACCACCACGAACAGCTCCGGCCGGGCCAGGATGCGCCGGATCCGCGCCAGGTCGGGCAGGGAGACCGCCGGGTTGGTGGCGCTGATCCAGAGCAGCTTGATCGAGCCCTGCTCGGCGTACCGGAAGATCTGCATGGCGTGCGTCGGCGGCGCCCAGTGCGGGATGGTGTCGACGTCCACGTTCCACAGCCGGGCCAGCTCCGCGATGTGCTGTTCGTTGTTCCAGTTGCGCAGGCCGGGAAGGTCGCCGTCGGCGCCGGTCTCCCGGGTGTTCTGCGCGGTCGGCTGGCCGTTCATCTGGTAGATCCCGGCCCCCGGCCGGCCGATCATGCCCCGGATCAGGTGCAGGTTGTTCACCTGGCAGGCCGCGGCGGTGGCCTGGTTGGACTGGTAGAAGCCCTGCAGCACGGTGGAGAGCAGCCGCTGCGCCGAGCCGAGCAGTTCCGCGGCGCGTTCCACGTCGGCGGCCGGCACGTCACAGATCTCCGCCACCCGGCGGGGCAGGTAGCCGTCGACGATCCGGCACAGCTCGTCGAAGCCGAGGGTGTGCGCGTCGACGTAGTCCCGGTCGTACCAGCCGCGCCGGATGATCTCGCGGAGCAGGCCGTTCATCAGGGCCATGTTGGTGCCGTTGCGGACGGCCAGGTGCAGGTCGGCCTCCCGGGCCACCGGGGTGGCGCGGGGGTCGACCGCGAGCATCGCCGGCGGGTTGGGCCCGCGCCGCCGGTCGAGCATCCGCATCCAGAGCACCGTCTGGGTCTCCGCGACGTTGTGCCCCCAGAGCGCGATCGCGTCGCAGTGGTCCACGTCGGTGTACGAGCCGGGCTGCCCGTCGGTGCCGAAACTGGCCTTCAGCGCGGCCGCGGCCGTCGCGGTGCACAGCCGGGTGTTGCCGTCCATGTGCGGCGTGCCGAGGCCGGCCTTGCCGATCACGCCGAGCGCGTAGTACTCCTCCAGGAACAGTTGCCCCGAGGTGTAGAAGCCGAAGTGCCCCCAGCCGCCGGGGCCGTCGAGGAGTTCCTTCGAGCGGGCGACGATCCGGCCCAACGCGGTGTCCCAGTCGGTCTCCACCAGCCGGTTCCCGTCGCGCACCAGCGGCCGGGTGAGCCGGTCGGGGCTGTTGTTCGCCTGCCAGCCGTAGAGGTCCTTCGGGTCCAGCCGGCCCCGGTTGACCCGGTCCACCGCCCGGCCGCGCACCCCGACGATCCGGCCGTCGGCGACTGCGATGTCCAGCGCGTCGCCGTTGGAGTGCAGCACCGACGCCGACTGGACCCACCGGTCCACGTCCGCGTCGGTCAGGTCACCGTCGAGGAACCGGTCCACCCGCACCGGCCACGCCGCTGCCGGCCCGTACGGGGTCCTCGGCCCCCACGGATCGGCGATCCGGTCAACCACTGTCCGCTCCCTCCCGCCGGGCCGCCCAGATCGGCATGCCCCGGCCCGTCGCCCGGTTGTACGCCCAGTCCACGGCGGTCGGCGACGGCGCTACCCGCGAAGGCGTGGGCGGGGTTCCCGTCCCGGTCGGCGGCGCCCGCGTCATGAACCCGATCGTCACACCCCTGCCCCGCCCACCGGGTCTGAAACCGGTGGTACCCGCCGGAACGGGACGCCCCGCCCGGCCGGCCACGGACGCGACCGGTCGGGCCGGGCCCGGTTTGTGCCGGCCGGGCCCGGGAAGGCAGCGGGTTCGGACGGCGTGGGGACCACCCTCGCGCCGGGTTACAGGGAGGTTGACATGGCTGACCGGAGCCGACTCCACGACCTGCGCCAGCAAGCCCACGACAAGGGCATCCAGGGCAACTCGAAGATGACCGAGGGCCAGTTGCGCCAGGCCATGAAGAAGGTCGACAAGGGCGCCTCGCCGCAGGCCGCCAAGCGGGAGGCCCGGGGCTGACCCCAGCAGCGCCGGCGCCAGCACCCAGCACGGGTGCTGGCGCCGTGTCATGCCGGGACGCGCCCGGCGCGCGGGCGGCTCAGCTCATGGTGGCCAGCAGGTCCCGGCACGCCTGCTCGCAGGCCCGGCAGGCGTCCGCGCAGACGCGGCAGTGCTCGTGCGTGTCGGCGTGCCGGGCGCACTCGTCGCCGCAGGCTCTGCACGCGGTGGCGCAGGCCTCCAGCAGGCTGCGGCTGAGGTTCGCGTCGTAGCCGGTGTGCCGGGACAGCACCCGGGACGTGGTGGTGCAGATGTCCGCGCAGTCCAGGTCGGTCCGTACGCACTTGGTCAGTTCGGCGACCATGTCCTCGCTCAGGCAGGCGTCCGCGCAGGCGGTGCACGCCTGGGCACAGGCGTTGAGGGTGTCGATGGCGGCGGCCAGCTTGGCCCGGTCCAGGTTGATCGACTTCGGGTACGTCTCCAGCATCGACATGGTGATCGTGGACACGGTCGTCTCCTCTCGGTGGCCGTACTCCTGAGCCCCTACCCGCCGGGCCGGTCGGCATGCCGCGCACCGTCCCCGCTTCGGGCGCGGCCCGGCTGCCGGTACCGTCCGCGCTACTTGCTGTCGCGCAACGGTCGCGCCTGCGGAGAACCCCCGTATCCTGCCCGTATGCGGCCTGGGCAGGCGGACGGCGCCGAGCTGACGGACGGCGCGCCGGTGGGGGACCGGTCGGTGCCCCTGTGGGCGCACGCGTTCACCGCCGCGACCGCCACCGAGGTCCGCCACGCGCTGGTCCGGCACGTCGCGGACGCCGGCCTCGCCGGCGACGACGCCGAGGACTTCGTCCTGGCCGTGCACGAACTGGTGACCAACGCGGTACGGCACGGCGGCGGCTCTGGCCGGATCGAGCTGCTCCGTCAGGAGGACGTGCTGGTGTGCGAGGTGCACGACCACGGCACCGGCACGGACGCCGACGCGGTGCGGCTGCCCGCGGCGGACGTTCCCGGCGGGCGCGGCCTGTGGCTGGCCCGTGAGCTGACCGGCGGGCTCATGCTGACCCGCCGCCCGGACGGCCTGACCGCCACCGTGAGCGTCTGCCTGACCGGCCCTGACTCCGCGCATCCGGGCACGCCGGCCAGCGCGGACTGAGCACAGCCGGCGCTGACCGCACGCCCGAGGATTGGCGTACCGGCCGGCGGGTAGGCGCCGCCGTGACCGACTGGGGAAGCGTGTTCCGCCCGGACACGCCGCTGCTGGAGATCGTCGCCCGGGGCAGCGTGATGTACCTGTCGCTGTTCGTCCTGCTGAGGGTGATCCTGAAGCGGGAGAGCGGCACCACCGGCGTCACCAACCTGCTGGTCATCGTGCTGCTCGCCGACGCCGCGCAGAACGGCATGGCGGACGACTACCGGTCCGTCACCGACGGGGTGCTCCTGGTCGCGGTGATCATCGGCTGGTCGTACCTGCTGGACGTGCTCGCCTACTGGTGGCCGGCCGCGGCCCGGGTGATCCGGCCGAACTCACTGGTGCTCGTCCAGGACGGCCGGATCCTGCGCCGCAACCTGCGCCGGGAGTTCATCACCGACGAGGAACTCCACTCCGAGTTGCGGGAGCAGGGCATCGCCGACCTCAGCGAGGTACGCGAGGTCCGGATGGAACCGGACGGCCAGTTCAGCGTCATCCCGGCCGGCGGGGACAAGCCGCGGAAGAAGTCCCGGCGGGGCCCGACGGGGTGAGGCGGGACCCGGGCGCCCCGACCACCGCGCCGGAGCCGACGCGGGTCGAACGCCGGGTCAACCCGCGCGGGCACCCGGAGCGCCGCGCCGGAGCCGACGCGGGCCGGACGCCGGTCAGCCCGCGCGGCGGGCGCGCTCCTCGGCCACCAGTTCCCGGGTGGCCGGCACCACCTCGGCCGCGAACCGCTCGGTCGTGGCGGGGTCGTCGGTGGCGAGGATGAACGCGCTGACGCCGTGGTCGAGGGTCAGTCCGGCGAGGTCCTCCGCCCACTGCTCGGGTGGTCCGTCCAGCAGGGCCCGGCCGGTGTCGGCGAACCGCCCGGCGATGTTCAGCAGCCGGCGTACCGCCGAGGGCTGGCGACCGGCGGCGAGGGCGGCCTCGTCGATGACCCGGTTCGACTCGGCCAGGTCGGCCAACCCACCCGGCAGGTACGCCAGGCTCGGCAGCCAGCCGTCCGCCACCCGCCCGGTCAGCCGCAGCATCCGCGGCTTGTACGCGCCCAGCCAGACGTCGATCCGGTGGGCCGGCGCCGGACCCCGCTTGGCACCGTTGACCTGGTAGTACTCCCCCTTGACCCGGACCGCGCCGGGCTGCTCGGCCGCCCAGGTCGCGCGGATGACCTCGATCGCCTCGGCCAGCGCGCCGATCGCTTCGCCGGGGGCGAGTCGACGGCCACCCATGGCCTCGATGGCCTCCCAGAACGCGCCCGCCCCGATGCCGAGCTCGAACCGGCCACCGCTGAGCAGGTCGAGGCTCGCCGCGCTGCGGGCGAGCACCGCTGGCTGGCGCAGCGGCAGGTTGATCACGTTGCCGCTGAGACGGACCCGCTCGGTCCGCGCGGCCACGTAGCTCAGCAGGGTCCAGGTGTCGTGGAACCGGGACTGGTACGGGTGGTCCTGGAAGGTGACCAGGTCGAGCCCGGCGCGGTCGGCCAGCACGGCGAGGTCGACGGCCTGCCGGGCGGGCTGTGCGGTGGGCGTGACGAAGGTGCCGAACATCAACTCGTGCCCGTAGTCGGTCATGACGCCATCCTCGCTCGCCGCCCGGGCCGCCGGGTCGGCATGCCGCCCCCGCCGACGGGCTCGGCGAGGCCCGGGGCCGGCTGGTCGACCGCACCCGGCGGCCCCGCGCGCCCCGTGGCCCGGGTTTCGCCCGGCTGGCACCGGGAAGTCGGTCAGGACGGGACGCTCGGGGCGCTGGGAGGGATCAGATGCGGATCGGGCACCACGGTGCGGGATCGGCCGCGGGGCGCCGGCACGGCGGTACGGCGTGAACGGCCCGGTCGGCGGCGAGCCGGTCGGCGAGCTGGAACTGGTGCACACGTTCACCGGGCCGATGCCGACCGGGGTGACCGTCTCGCACACCGGCCGGGTCTTCGTGAACTTCCCGAAGTGGGGCGACGAGGTGGCGGCCACGGTGGTGGAGCTGCGCGGCGGCCGGGAGGTGCCCTTCCCCGACCAGCGGTGGAACAGCCCGAGCGGGAACGCCGACGCCGAGGCGTTCGTCTCGGTGCAGAGCGTCGTGGTCGACCCGGCCGACCGGCTCTGGGTGCTCGACACCGGCAGCCCGATGTTCCAGCCGACCGAACCGGGCGGGCCGAAGCTGGTCCGGGTGGACCTGGCCACCGACACGGTCGCCCAGGTGATCACGTTCCCGACGGATGTGGCGCTGACCACCACCTACCTCAACGACGTGCGGTTCGACCTGCGCCGCGGGGACGGTGGCGTCGCCTACGTCACCGACTCGTCGGACTCCGGTCCGAACGGGATCATCGTGGTGGACCTGGCCAGCGGCGCGTCCTGGCGGCGGCTGCACGACCACCCCTCCACCAAGGCCGAACCGCTGGCCACGTTCCGCCCGGTGGTCGAGGGCCGGCCCTTCCTGCAACGGCCGCCGGACGGCCCGCCCAGCCCGGTGGCGATGGGCTCGGACGGCATCGCCATCTCGGCCGACGGCACCCGGCTGTACTACTGCCCGCTGGCGTCGCGCCGCTGGTACAGCGTGGCGACGGACGCCCTGACCGACCGGACGGTGGCCGAGGCCGAGGTGGCCGCGACGGTGGTCGACGAGGGGGACAAGGGCGGCGGCTCGGACGGCCTGGAGACCGACGACGCCGGCCGGTTCTACCTCACCTCGTACGAGCACAACGCCGTGCTGCGCCGCCGCCCGGACGGCGAGTTCGAGACCCTGGTGCACGATCCCCGGCTGCTCTGGCCGGACACCATGTCGGTGGCCGGCGACGGGTACCTGTACGTGACCGCCAACCAACTGCACCGCCAGCCGACCTACCAGCGGGGCCAGGACCTGCGCCGCAGGCCGTACGCACTGTTCCGCACCCGGATCGACGCCGGACCGGTCCGGCTGCGGTGACCGTCACGGCGCGGACCAGGCCGGCCACCCGTGCGCCCTGCCCGCGCGCCGGTGGCGATCGCCGCCGGTCGGCCTACACTGGGCCGCGTGGGACGACCAGCATGATCGATGAGCAGCGGCCGGACGGGGCGTACGGTCACCTGTGCTGGGCCTACGACGATCCGACCACCTTCCGCAGGCACGCCGAGGCGTACCTCACCGCGGGCCTGACGGCCGGCGAACGGGTCTGGTACGTCACCCCGGACGAGCCGGAGGCGGTGCTGGCCCGGCTGCGCCGGGTCGGCGTGCTCGCCGACGCGCTGCGCCGCGGCGCCGCCGAGGTGGTCCCGCTCGACTCGACCTACGCCGGTGACCGGACCGTGGACCCGGCGGCGCAGGTGGCCGCGTACGCCGCCGCCACCGACCGGGCCCTGGCCGCCGGTCACACCGGGTTGCGGGTCGTCGCCGAGGCCACCGGGTTGGTGCGCACCCCGGCCCAGCTCGACGCGTTCGCCCGTTACGAGCACCAGGTCGACCGCTACATGCGGACCCGGCCGTTCCGCGCGATGTGCGCCTACCACCGGCCCGAGCTGGGCGCCCGGACGGTCGCCGAGCTGGCCAGCCTGCACCCCGAAAGCAACGTCGAGGACCTGCTGTTCCGGCTGTACGCGGTCGCCCCGGGCGAGGGGCACGCCGCGCTCGCCGGTGAGCTCGACCCGTCCCAGCACAAGCTGTTCGGCACCGCCCTGGCGCGGGCCGATCTGCGCCCGACCGAGGGCGAGCTGGTGCTGCGCGCGACCGGCCTGCGGTTCCTCGACCACCGCTCGCTGGTGCACCTCGACGAGTACGCGCACCGCCGCTCCGCCACCGCGGTGCTGCGGACCAGCCGCCCCGCCGTGGCCCGGCTGGTCGGCCTGCTGGACCTGCCGAGCCTGCGGGTGGAGGTGACCCGATGAGGACCGGAGCCGCCGCCGGCCATCAGGGCTACTACCACGAGGCCGTCCGCTACGACAGCGACGACGAGCTGCTCGCCGTTCTGCTGCCCTTCCTGATCGGCGGCGCCGAGGCGGGCGAGCCGACCTTCGTCGCGCTGGGCGAGCGCACCGGCGGGCTGGTCCGGTCGGCGTTGCCCCCGGGACTGAAGGTGGAGTTCCTGCCCGGCGGCGACGTGTACGCCCGGCCGACCGCCGCGATCCGGTCCTACCGGCGGCTGCTGGCCGAGCAGGTGGCCGACGGCGCCAACCAGATCCGGATCGTCGGCGAGCTGCCGCCGGTGGCGTTCGGCCCGACCTGGGACTGGTGGGCCCGGTACGAGGCGGCGATCAACCACGCGTACGACGAGTTCCCGCTGTGGAGCATGTGCGCGTACGACAGCCGGATCACCCCGGCGGCGGTGCTGGCCGACGTGGCCCGGACCCACCCCCGGTTCGCCACCCCGGACGGCCGGCACGTGCCCAGTCCGGCGTACGCCCCACCGGCCGACTACCTGCTGGAGAACCACCCGGTGGTGCCGGATCCGCTCCAGGCGGCACCGCCGGCGGTCGAGCTGACCGACCCGACGGCGGCCCAGGCCCGCGCCGCCGTGCACGCCGTCGACCGGGGCCTGCTGCCGGTCGACGACGTCGAGGACCTGGTGGTCGCGGTGAGCGAGACGGTCACCAACGCGCAGCGGTACGGCGTTCCGCCGGTCCGGGTCCGCCTCTGGCCCGGCGACGACCGGATCGTGGTGACGGTCAGCGACGGCGGCGTCGGGCCCCGGGACCCCTTCGCCGGCCTGCTACCGGTCGGCGACGGCGACCCGGGCGGCCTCGGCCTGTGGATCACCTACCAGTCCTGCAACCACGTGACCATGCGGCGTGGCGCGGACGGCTTCACGCTGCGGCTGACCGCCGGCAACCCGCACCACGGCGGCTGACCGCCGCCGGCACCATGCGGCCCGGCGGCCCGGTCAGTTGCCCTGGCGTGACTGGCAGGGCACGCAGAACCGGGCCCAGGGCAGGATCTCCAGGCGGGCCACCGGGATCTCGCCCGCGCACCGCTCGCAGAGGCCGTAGCTGCCCTCGGACATCCGCTGCAGCGCCTGCGCCGTGTCCGCGACCCCCTGCCGGGCGGTCTCCATCAGGCCGCGCAGCGTGTCGGGGTCGTGGCCGCCCTGCTCCGGCTGCCGGCTGTGGATGGTGAGTTCTGCGAGCTGGTCGGTGTAGCTCTGGAACTGCCGCTCCAGGAGGTCACGCAGGGCCTCGGTGCGGTTGCTGACGGTGTCCGTCATGGTCGTGTCTTCCTTTCGGTGGTGCACGGGATCCCCGGGATCGCCGGGGTGGATGCGGGGCGGCCGCCGCGTCGGCGGCCTGCGGGGTGAGATCGGATGCGACGGGACCGGCGACGTCGGGCCGGGGACGGAACTGCGCGTCGGCCGCCGCGGCTACAGCGCGGCGGCCGGGAAGGGCTGGTCGGTCCGGCGGAGCGTCAGGTCCCGGATCGGCGAGGCGATCCCGTGAACCCGGTCGGCGGACAACCGCCCGGACCGGCGATCACGCGCTTCCGGCGGCCAGCGGCCGGGACCGACGGCCGACCGGGTGGCGAAGGTGGCACAGCCACCACGCTGGTCGTCATCACCGCCTCCTCGCCGGTCGGGAACACCTCGGACCTCCAGAGTCGGCCGAAATCGACGGCCGGACAGTGCCCACCGCCGGCCAACAACCGGCCCTCAGATTGCCGGCCGTCGGACAGGTCGTCGCCCGCTGAACCGCCGGTCACCGATGGTCCCCGGCGTCGGTCCGGCGGCGGGGCCGCCCCGACCGCGCCCGGCCGGCTCAGGACGCGGGGCCGGGCAGCGGCTGCGCCGGCCAGTCCAGCGCCCGGGCGCCGAAGACCGCCGCCTGGAGGGTGAACCGGTCGCTGGGGTCGGTCGGGTCGTGCCCGGTCAGCGACCGGACCCGGGCCAGCCGGTAGGTCACCGTACGGACCGACACGTGCAGCCGGCGGGCCGCCTCGGTGGACACCCCACCGGTGGCGAAGTACGCGTCGAGGGTGTCCAGCAGCGGCTCCGCGCCGCCCCGGCTGCGACTCAGCGGGCTGAGCACCGCCCGTACCAGGTCGACCATGGCCGGCTGGTCGCGCAGCAGGACCCGGTAGATGAGCAGGTCGTGGGCGTCGACGACGGCGGTGTCGGCGTGCAGCCGCTGCGCCATGGTCAGCGCCTCCCGGGCCTCCTCGTAGGAGCGGGCGATGCCGTACAGCCCGGGGTGCGGCCGGCCGACCGCCACCTGCCAGGGCCGGCCCCGCGGCAGCCGGTCCAGTTCGGCGTGCATCAACCGGCCGAGATCGGCGACCGGAGCGCCCCCGACCGCCCGGTCGGCGGCCACCGAGTCGGCCGGGGCGATCACCACGAGCAGCCCCTCCTTGGTGGCGACCAGCACGTCCCGGTCGCCCAGCCGGTCGAAGATGACCGCCTCCAGGGCGCTGATCGCGGCGTCCGTGTCGGGCAGCCGGCGGCGCGGCGCGGCCAGCGCCACCTGGTGCACCCGCGCCAGGTCCAGCCCGAACGGCTCGGCGCGCTCCACCAGTCCGCCGAGGTCGGAGTCGCCGCGCAGCAGGTCGTCGACGAGTTCCCGGCGCAGCGCCTCCTCCCGGCGGACCAGTTCCCGGCGGGCCACCGCGAAGCCCTCGGCCAGGGTGGCCACCGCGGCGTCGACGACGTGCAGCACCGCCTCGGCCGCCGCCCGTACCACCTCGCTGTCGGTGGCGCGCGCCAACTGCGGCGACTGCTGCCACAGCCGGCGCGCCGCGGACAGGTACAGCTGCACCGCGCGACCCGCCGACACGCCCTGTTCGGCGGCCCGCCGGCCCAGCGCGCCGACCGCGTCGAGTTCACCGCGCCGGGGCCGGCGGCCGGTCACGGCGGCCTCCGCCAGCAGCGGCAGGTAGTCGCCGAGCAGCTCGACCGGCACCCCGCCGGCGTCCGCGCTGGCACCCCGCGCGACCTCCGCCAGCCAGGCGTCGTCGTGACCCGCGCCGGTCCACCGTCCCGGGCCGGGCCGCCGGACTGCGCCGGTCATCCACCGACTCCCTCGGACCTGGTCTCGGCGCCCACCGCCGATCCGGGACACCCTAACCCGACGGCCACCCCGCCCGGGCTCAGCGCCGGGACAGCCGGCCGGCGAGCGTGGCCCGCAGCTCGTCCATCCCCGCGCCGGTGAGCGCGGAAACCGCTACCGCGCCCTGGTGCACCCGCAGCAACGCGTCCAGCCACTCGACCGGCGTCACGTCGATCTTGTTGAGCACCAGCAGCTCCGGCACGTCACCGGCGCCGATCTCGTACAGCACCCCGTGCACCGTGGTGATCTGGTCCAGCGCGTCCGGCGCCGACGCGTCCACCACGTGCAGGGCCAGGTCGGCCCGGCTGACCTCGTCCAACGTCGAGCGGAACGCGTCGACCAGCTGATGCGGCAGGTGCCGGACGAAACCGACAGTGTCGGTGACGGTGAACAGCACGTCGTCGGCGCGTACCCGGCGCACCGTCGGGTCGAGGGTGGCGAACAGCACGTCCTGCACCTGGGCATCGGCCCCGGTGAGCCGGTTGAGCAGGGCCGACTTGCCGGCGTTGGTGTAGCCGGTGATGGCCACCGACGGCACCTGGTTGCGGGCCCGCCGCTCCCGGTTCCGCTCCCGGCGACGGGTCAGCTCCGAGGCGCTGCGGCGCAGCCGGGTGGCGCGCTGACGCAGCCGGCGCCGCTGGGTCTCCAGCCGCATCTCACCGGGACCGCGCACACCCATGCCCGCGCCGCCGGCCATCCGGCCACCACCGACCCGGGACATCGAGCGCCCGTCACCACGCAGCCGGGGCAGCTGGTACGCGATCTGCGCCAGTTCCACCTGCAGCCGGCCCTCGCTGGTGCGGGCGTGCTCGGCGAAGATGTCCAGGATCAGCGCGGTCCGGTCGACCACCCGCACCCCGACCCGCTCCTCCAGGTTGCGCACCTGGCCGGGGGTCAGCTCGCCGTCGGCGATCACCAGCTCGGCCCCGGTACGCTCGGCCAGGGCGGCCAGCTCGTCGACCTTGCCGGAGCCCACGAAGGTGGCCGGATCGGGACGTGGCCGGTTCTGCACCACCTCGTCGACCACGGCCAGCCCGTCGGTGTCCGCAAGCCGCCGCAGCTCGGTCAGCGAGACCTCGGTACCGGGGCCGGTGTCGCCCGCCTCGTCCTCCCGGTGCACCGCGACGAGCACCGCCGTCGGCCGCCGCGCCGTCGTGCCAGCGCCGTTGCCCAGCAACCACGAACCCGCCATCGCGCACCTCGCCTCGCTCCCGTCGGCCACCGATCTACCCGGGAGCGGGCGAAGCATGCCGGAGCCGGCGGGGCGCCGGTACCGCCGGTGTCGCCGGTCACGACCGACGGACGCCGGCCCCGCGCGGCGGTACGTTCGGCGGGCGGGCGACGGTCATTTCCTTCGCACCCGGAGCACAGCGACGAGGAGGGGCGCGGCCGTGCCGGACGCCGAGGAACTGATCACCGACGCGGTGGCGGCGGCGCGCGGCACCGACGTACGCCTCGCCGAACGGCAGCTGGACCGGCTGGTGGTCGGCGCCGGCGCCCCGGACGTCGACGCGGTGCTGCTGCGCCGCCTGGTCCGCCGGTTCGGGCTGCTCGCGGCGCGCGGCTGGCAGCCAGTCGACCTGGCCCGGATCGCCGCCCGCCGGCTCGGCGCCCGGCCGGCCCGGCTGGCGGTGGACGTGCTCGCCGCCCGCCGGCGCGACCAGACCGGCCCGGTACCCGGCTGGTGGGACGCCCAGCTCGCCGAGCTGGGGGCGCGGGTGTGGTGGCCGGCGGACGGCCGTTACCTGCCCGACTGGGCCGGCCGGGAGGGGCTGGACCGGATCACCGCGCTCCGCGAGGCGGTGGACGTGCTGGCGCTGGCCGAGGGGCTGCCGCCGATCGCTGTGCTCCGCCCGCCGCCCGGGGTGGCCACCGCCCCGGCGGCTCCGGCCAGTGGTCGCGGCGACGCCGCCTCCCGGATGCTGGAGCGGGTCCGCGCGCTGCTGGCCAAGGCCGAGTCGACCACCTTCCCGGCGGAGGCCGAGGCGTTGACCGGCAAGGCCCAGGAGCTGATCGCCCGGCACAGCGTCGACCAGGCGCTGCTCGCCGCCGGCTCCGACCGCGACGACCTGCCCGGCGGCGTACGGCTGAGCACCGACCCCCCGTACGCGGGCGCGAAGGCGCTGCTGGTGCAGGAGGTGGCGGCGGCCAACCGGTGCGAGGCGGTCTGGTCCGACGATCTGGGCTTCACCACCGTGCTGGGCTGGCCGGCCGACCTGGAGGCGGTCGAGCTGCTCTACACCTCGCTGCTCGTCCAGGCCACCGCCGCGATGCTGCGCGGCCGGGGTGAGCGCCGGACCCGCACCTCAGGCCGGCGGACCCGCGGCTACGACGAGTCCTTCCTGAACGCCTTCGCCCTGCGGATCGGCGAGCGGCTGCGGGCCGCCACCGAGGACGCGGACCGGCGGGCCGCCGAGACGGCCGGGCCGGACCGGCTGCTGCCGGTGCTCGCCGCCCGCTCCGAGGCGGTGCGGGAACGCCTCGACACCCTCTTCCCCGGGGTCACCCGGCACCGGCTCACCGTCCGCGACGCCGAGGGTTGGCACTCGGGCACCTCCGCCGCCGACCGGGCGTCGCTCAACCCGGGCCGGCCGGCCGGGCCCACCCGGCAGGTACGCGGCCGCCGCCGCTGACGCCGGAAAATTTTCTCCCCGCGGCTGTCGGGTACGGGGGGTCGGCTCCGACCTACCCGCGAGAAGCGCCACGATGGGCGCGACATCGACGCGAGGAGCACCCGATGAAGTACATGCTGCTGATCTGGAACCGCCCCGGGTTCGCCGAGTCGCTCTCCGAGTCGGAGCGCACCGCGCTCTTCGGCGAGGTCGACGAGATCATGAAGGAGCTGACCGAGTCCGGTGAGCTGGTCGGCGGCCAGGCACTGGCCGACCCGTCGCAGACCCGTACCGTCCGGCTCGGTGGCGGCCAACCGGAGGTCACCGACGGCCCGTTCATGGAGAGCAAGGAGCAGTTCGCCGGCTACCTGATGGTGGACTGCGACAGCTTCGAGCGGGCCGTCGAGATCGCCCGGCGCTGGCCGGACGTGCGGCTGGGCGGCGCGCTGGAGGTCCGGCCGGTGATGGACGAGGCCGGGACGGAGATGTGACGGACCGGGCCGTCGAGGACCTGCTGCGCACCGTCGCGCCGCAGGTCCTCGGCCTGCTCGTGCGCCGGCACGGCCAGTTCGACCGGTGCGAGGACGCCGTCCAGGAGGCCCTGCTCGCCGCCGCCACCCAGTGGCCCGAGCAGGGCGTGCCGGACAATCCGCGGGCCTGGTTGCTGACCGTCGCCACCCGGCGGCTCACCGACGAGTGGCGCAGCGAGCGGGCCCGCCGGGAGCGGGAGGTCGCGGTGGCGATCCGCGAGCCGGCGTACGCGGCGGTGGCCCCGCCAGCCGACGCGGAGCCGCCGGCCGAGGACGACACGCTGACGCTGCTCTTCCTCTGCTGCCACCCGGCGCTGGCCCGCTCGGCCCAGGTGGCGTTGACGCTGCGCGCCGTCGGCGGCCTGACCACGGCGCAGATCGCCCGGGCCCACCTGGTGCCCGAGGCGACCATGAGCCAGCGCATCCGGCGGGCCAAGCAGCGGGTCGAGGCCGCCGGGGCGACGTTTGCCATGCCGTCGGCCGCCGAGCGGGACGAGCGGCTGCGCACCGTGCTCCAGGTGCTCTATCTGATCTTCAACGAGGGCTACACCGCCTCCAGCGGCCCGGACCTGCACCGGGCCGAGCTGACCAGCGAGGCGATCCGGCTCACCCGCATCCTGCACCGGCTGCTGCCCGACGACGGCGAGGTGACCGGACTGCTGGCGCTGATGCTGCTCACCGACGCGCACCGGGCGGCGCGTACCGGGCCGGACGGGGAACTGGTCCCGCTCGCCGAGCAGGACCGCGGCCGGTGGGACCGGGCGGCCATCGAGGAGGGGATCGCCCTGGTCACCGCGGCGCTGACCTGGTCACCGCCGGGGCCGTACCAGGTGCAGGCGGCGATCGCCGCGGTGCACGCCGAGGCACCGTCGGCCGAGCGGACCGACTGGCGACAGATCCTGGCGCTCTACCGGCTGCTGGCCCGGCTGGCGCCGAACCCGATGATCACCCTGAACCAGGCGGTGGCGGTGGCCATGGTGGACGGTCCCCGGGCCGGACTGGCGCTGCTCGCCCCGCTGGACGCCGACGAGCGCACCGCCGGGCACCACCGGCTCGCCGCCGTCCGCGCTCACCTGCTGGAACTGGCCGGCGAGCCGGCCGCCGCGCGGGAGGCGTACCGGGCGGCGGCGCGGGCGACCACCAGTCGCCCGGAACAGCGCTACCTGGAGCTGCGCGCGGCCCGGCTGGCCGCCCCGCCCAACCCGACGAAGTAGCGACCGTGAGCACGGTGACCTGCCACATCTCGATGTCCCTGGACGGCTACGTGGCGGGACCTGAGCAGAGCCTCCACGACCCGCTCGGCAAGGGCGGCATGCGGCTGCACGACTGGGCCTTCCCCGCCGACGGCGAGCGGTCCGAGGTGGACGCCCGGGTGCTCGACGAGGTGACCCGCGACGTCGGGGCGTACGTGATGGGGCGGCGGATGTTCGGCGGCGGTGACGGGCCGTGGGACGAGTCCTGGCGCGGCTGGTGGGGCGAGGATCCCCCGTTCCACACCCCGGTGTTCGTGCTGACCCACCACCCGCGGGACCCGCTGCCGATGGCCGGCGGGACGGAGTTCCGGTTCGTCACCGACGGCATCCACTCGGCGCTGGCGCAGGCCCGGGCGGCGGCCGGCGACCGGGAGGTGGCTATCGCCGGCGGCGCGAGCACCGTGCGGCAGTACCTCGCCGCGGGCCTGCTCGACTCGCTCCACCTGCACATCGTGCCGATCGTGCTGGGCGCCGGCGAACGGATCTTCGACGGCGTGGGCGACCCCCGGCTGGAGCAGGTGGCCGTGGTCGCCGGCCCCACGGTCACCCACGTCCGCTACCGGGTGCTGCGCTGACCTCGCCGGCCGAGGATCCCCCCCAGCCACCACCCCGCCTGTCGGGACCACCCTTCCACGACCTGGAACCACAAGAGATCTTGGTAGGAAATGGCCCCTATAGGGGCGACTTCCTACCAAGATCTCGTGGGCCGGGCGCGGAACCGCCGGGCCGGTGGGAGCCGGCCCGGCGGTCACGGGCGTACGTGAGCTCAGCTCTTGAACGCGTCCTTGACCTTCTCGCCGGCCTGCTTCAGGTTGGCGGCCGCCTGGTCGTTGCGGCCCTCGGCCTCGAGCCGCTCGTTGTCGGTGGCCCGGCCGGCACCCTCCTTGAGCTTGCCGGCGGCGTCCTCGGTCGCGTTGTTGATCTTGTCCTCGACACCCATGTCAAACCTCCGCTCAGCGTTCCGGTACGTCCCGGATGTACCCCGTGACCCGGTCCGCCAACCGCCGGCGCCGGTCAGCCGACCGGCCGGAAGCCGCGCAGCCGGAGGCTGTTGGCCACCACGAAGACCGAGGAGAAGGCCATCGCGGCACCGGCGATCATCGGGTTGAGCAGCCCGGCGGCGGCCAGCGGCAGGGCTGCCACGTTGTAGGCGAAGGCCCAGAACAGGTTGCCCTTGATGATGCCGAGGGTGCGCCGGGAGAGCCGGATCGCGTCGACCGCGGCGGTCAGGTCGCCGCGCACCAGGGTCAGGTCGCTCGCCTCGATCGCGACGTCCGTGCCGGTCCCCATGGCCAGGCCCAGGTCGGCCCGGGCCAGGGCGGCGGCGTCGTTGACCCCGTCGCCGACCATCGCCACGACCTTTCCCTCGGCCTGGAGCCGGGCGACCACGTCCACCTTGTCGGCCGGCAGCACCTCGGCGATCACCTCGTCGATGCCCACCTCGGCGGCCACCGCCCGGGCCACGGTGGCGTTGTCGCCGGTCAGCAGCACCGGGGTCAGACCGAGCGCGCGCAGCCCGGCGACGGCCGCCCGGCTGGTCGGCTTGACCACGTCGGCCACCGCGAGGACGCCGCGGGCCTGCCCGTCCCAGCCGGCCAGCACGGCCGTCCGGCCGGCGGCCTCCGCCGTGGTCGCCGCCCGCTCGACCTCCTCCGGTACGTCGTACCCGCGCTCGCGCAGCAGCCGGAGCCGGCCGACCAGCACCTCGCGGCCCTCGACCGTGCCGGTCACGCCGAGCCCTTCGACGTTGGCGAAGCCGGTCACCGGGGGCAGCGCCCCGGCCTCGGCGGCACCGGTGGCGACCGCCCGGGCGATCGGGTGCTCGGAGGCGGCCTCCAGGGCGCCGGCCAGCCGGAGCAGTTCCGCCCGCTCCTCGCCGGCCGCCGGCAGCACGTCGACCAGGGTCATCCGGCCGGTGGTGACCGTGCCGGTCTTGTCCAGCACCACGGTGTCCACCTGCCGGGTGGACTCCAGCACCTCCGGACCCTTGATCAGGATGCCGAGCTGGGCACCCCGACCGGTGCCGACCAGCAGCGCGGTCGGCGTGGCCAGGCCGAGCGCGCACGGGCAGGCGATGATGAGCACGGCCACCGCCGCGGTGAACGCGGCGGTCGGGCCGGCTCCGGTGCCGAGCCACCAGCCCAGCGTGCCGGCGGCCAGCGCGATCACCACCGGGACGAAGAACCCGGAGATCCGGTCGGCCAGCCGCTGCACTGCCGCCTTGCCGGTCTGCGCCTCCTCCACCAGCCGGGCCATCTGCGCCAGCTGGGTGTCGCCGCCGATCCGGGTCGCGGTGACCACCAGTCGTCCGCCCGCGTTGATGGTGGCGCCGACCACGGTGTCGCCCGGGCCGACCTCGACCGGCACCGACTCGCCGGTCAGCATGCTGGCGTCGACGGCCGAGGTGCCCTCGTCGACCACACCGTCGGTGGCGATCTTCTCGCCGGGGCGGACCACGAACCGGTCCCCCACCGCGAGCTGGTCGACCGGGATCCGGGTCTCGGTGCCGCCGCGCAGCACCGCGACGTCCCGGGCGCCGAGCTCCAGCAGGGCGCGCAGGGCGGCGCCGGCGGTCCGCTTGGAGCGGGCCTCGAAGTAGCGGCCGGCGAGGATGAACACGGTCACCCCGGCCGCCGCCTCCAGGTAGATGTTGCCGGCGCCGTCGGTACGGCTGATGTCGAAGCTGAACGGGTGGGTCATCCCCGGCGTGCCGGCGGTGCCGAGGAACAGCGCCCAGACCGACCACCCGAACGCGGCCAGGGTGCCGAGCGAGACCAGGGTGTCCATGGTCGCCGCACCGTGCCGCAGGTTGATCCAGGCCGCCCGGTGGAACGGCAGGCCGCCGTAGACCACGACCGGGGCGGCCAGGGTCAGTGACAGCCACTGCCAGTAGTCGAACTGCCAGGCCGGCACCATGGCCAGCACGATCACCGGGACGGTCAGCACGACCGAGACCCAGAGCCGGGTACGCAGGGCGCGCAGCTCGTCCACCGGCTCGGCGGCCGGTTCCGTACCCGCCGGTGCGGGCGGGGGCGGCACAACGGCGGTGTAGCCGGTCTTCTCCACCGTGGCGATCAGGTCCGCCGGGCTGACCTCGTCCACGTACTGGACGGTGGCCTTCTCGGTGGCGTAGTTGACAGTGGCGGTGACGCCGTCCATCCGGTTCAGCTTCTTCTCGATGCGGGCGGCGCAGGAGGCGCAGGTCATCCCGCCGATCGCCAGCTCGATCCGGTTCGGTGCCATCGGTAGCGGCTTGCTCGTGGTGGTCATCACGGTCCCGTCAGTCGTGCCCGTGGCCGGGGGTGCCGTGGTCGGCACCGGCGGTCGGTGCGGGGGTGCTCGTGCCGGAGGGCGCCGGGACGGCCGGCGGGCCGCCGGCCGGGGCGCCGGGGTTCCCGGCGACGACGGTGAACTCGGCGGTGTGCACCGTCCCGCCGTGCTTGAAGTCCAGGTAGAGCCGGTAGGCGCCGGCCGAGGGCACCTCGGCGAAGAAGGTCACCTCGGGGCCGGACCGGGTCCGCCCGTCGCCGGGCGCGCCGTCCGGGTGCACGTGCAGGTACGCCAGGTCGCCCTGGCGCAACGCCACCAGGTGCCCGTACGCGCCCAGGTAGGGCTCCAGGTCGGTGACCGGGGCGCCGTCGCGGCTCACGGTCAGGGTCAGCTCGGCGGTGCGGCCGGGCTGCGGGGTGCCGGCGAGGGTGACGGTGTAGCCGTCGACAGTGGTGCTGGTCGCCGGCGCCGGCAGCGGCACCTCGGTCAGCGCGCCCGGGACGGTCACGTCCACGCCGAGCGTCAGCGGCTCGGCGCCGGTGGGCGTGAAGTCGGCGAACGCCCGCCAGACGCCCGGGCCGGCCAGCGGCGAGGCGACCCGCCAGGTGCCGTCCGGCGCCATCTCGGGGTGCACGTGCCGGAAGCCGGAGAGGTCGCGGCGGGCCACGATCAGGTGCATCCGCTTGTCGTGCGCCACGTCGTAGGCGGTGACCGGCGAGCCGTCCGGGCCGGTGACCCGGAAGGCGAACTCGTCCGCCGGGGCGGCCACCCGTTGCAGGGTGTAGCCGCGGTCGGAGACCAGCAGGCCACCGGGGAGGTGCTCCGCCGGCCCGGCCGGGTCGGCGTGGCCGCCCCCGTCGGCGGCCGCGTGGCCACCGCCGCTGTCGTCGTGACTGGTCTCGGCGGCGGGGGCGACGGGACCGGCCACCTGGCCGATCCCGTACGCCGCGCCGAACACCGCCGCGAGGCCGAGGGCGAAGCCGCTCAGCTTCGTCGCCGTGTTCATCGTGGTTACCTCGGTTTCCTGGGCCGGCGACCGGTCACGCGCCGACGAGGTCGTAACCGGCCTCGTCGACCGCGGCGCGCACGGTGTCGGTGTCCAACGGCTGCTCACTGGTGACGGTGACCTGGCCGGTGGCCAGGTCGACCTGGACGTCGGTGACGCCCGGCACGGCGCCCACCTCGGCGCTGACCGAGCTGACGCAGTGCCCGCAGGTCATGCCCTGCACCTGGTACGTCGTGGTGACCATCGGAGTTCTCCTCTCGCCACCTCCACCATATACCCCTGGGGGGTAAGACGGAGGCAGACTGCTGCCATTGCTCTGTTACCGATACCCGGTGGGGGTACCCGGACAACAAGGACCGTACCATACCCCCCAGGGGTAGGCTATCCTTGTCCCCATGACCTCACCCACGCCCGTCCGGGGCTACACCGCCAGCAAGGACCAGCTCCTCGCACGGCTCCGCCGCGTCGAGGGGCAGGTGCGCGGCATCGAGAAAATGGTCGACGAGGACCGCTACTGCATCGACGTGCTCACCCAGATCTCCGCCATCCAGGCGGCGCTCGACAAGGTCGCCCTCGGCCTGCTCGACGGGCACGCCCGGCACTGCATGCACGAGGGCGCCGCCGAGGGCCGCGCCGACGAGATGGCCACCGAGATGATGGCCGCCGTCGGCCGCCTCATGAAGCGCGGCTGACCCGTCCCGCCGCCGGCGCCCATGAAGCACGGCTGACCCGGGTGCCGCCGGCCGGCCGGAGCCCGGGCCCGGCCACCGGAACGGCGCGCGGGCCCGGGCGTCGGCGTCAGAGCCGGGCCAGGATCTCCCGCATCGTGGTGATCTCGGCCCGCTGAGCAGTGATGATCTCCTGGGCGAGCTTCTTCGCGTCCGGGTTCGCGCCCTCGGCGAGCTCGTCCTCGGCCATCGTGATCGCACCCTCGTGGTGGGCGATCATCATGGTCAGGAACTGCCGGTCGAATTCCCGACCGGACACGGCCGCCAACCGCGCCATGTCGGCCGCGGACATCATGCCGGGCATGCCGTGGTCCATGTGTGGCATCTTCCCGCCCGGGGACGGCATCGGCCGGCCCCAGGCGGCCAGCCACCCGCTCATGGTGGCGATCTCCGGCGCCTGGGCCGCCTTGATCTGCCCGGCGAGCCGCTTGACCGCCGGGTCGGCGGCCCGGGTGGCGGCCAGGTCGGCCATCTCCACGGCCTGCTGGTGGTGCGGGATCATCATCTGGGCGAACATGACGTCGGCCGGGCCGAACGCGGACGCGTCGGCGGACGCGCCGCTGGCGGTGGATCGGGGCTGGTCGTGCCCCATCCCGGAGGGCGAGTGGTCCCCGGCACAGCCGGTCAGGGCGAGTACGACGGTGGCGGCGCCGGCCAGGGCGGCCCGGCGCGCGATGGTAGGAGTGAACACGGTTCGACCCTTCGGATTCGGTGTCTACGCAGCAGGGCGGGGACGCGGAACCGGAACCGTTCCGCGCCGGGCTCGCCTATCTGCGCAGCACCGCGACCGTGCTGAGCCGTAGTCCGATCGGCTCTGGTGGCGGGGCCCGCGGCGGAGAGGTGGATCGGTGCGCTCGCCGCCCACCCGGCCCCGCAGACCGCCAACCGGTGAACAGCAGCACCGCGACCAGCAACGACACCGCGAGGGTGCCGAGCACGGCCAGGCAGACCGCCCAGCCGGGCATTTCCTCGCCCCCGGCACCGCCGGACGGCAGCAGCCGGTCGGTCTGGCAGCCGTCCGGACAGCCACCGGCGTCCGTGGCGGCGACGACCGTACGCCCGGTCGCGTGGACCGCGCCGAGCCCCACGGTGGCGGTCCCGCCGGCTCCGGCGGCGACTGCCGCGTGGCCCGCGGCGGCCTCGGGTCCGTCGGCCAGCGGGCCGATGCGGGCGGCTGAGTCGTGGTCAGCGGCGGCTGAGCCGTGGCCGGCGGCACCGGCGCCGTGATCGGCGTGCCTGTCGTGGCCGAGGGTGTGCATGGCGGCCAGCCCGAAGAGCGTCACGAACAGCAGGAGCCGGGTCCACCGCCCGAGCGACACCGCCGCCATCGTCCGCACGGCTACCACGCTAGCCCGCCGCGCGATCCGCCGCGGCGGCACCGGCCGGTTCGCTTCCGGGGCCGACCGGCCCCGTCGGGCCGAGTTGGACCCGGCGCAGCAGTTGGGCGTTGAGCGCCACCACGATGGTCGAGGCGGACATCAGCACGGCCGCGAGCGCCGGGCTCAGCGCCAGCCCCGCCCAGGCCAGCACCCCGGCGGCCAGCGGCAGCGCGACCACGTTGTAGCCGGCCGCCCAGGCCAGGTTCTGCAGCATCTTCCGGTACGACGCGCGAGAGAGCCGGATCACGCCGGTCACCCCGCGCGGGTCGGACGAGGCGAGCACCACCCCGGCCGACTCGATCGCCACGTCGGTGCCCGCGCCGATCGCGATCCCGACGTCGGCCCGAGCCAGCGCCGGGGCGTCGTTCACCCCGTCACCGACCATCGCCACGGTCAGCCCGCGCCGCTGCAACTCGGTCACCTTGCCGTCCTTGTCGGCCGGCAGCACCTCGGCGAAGACCTCGTCGACGCCGGGAGTGAAGCCGAGGTCGGCGGCGACCGCCTCGGCGACCGGCCGGGCGTCCCCGGTGATCATGGCGATGGTCCGGACGCCCTGGGCGCGCAGCTCGGCGATCGCCTCCCGCGCCTCGGGGCGCACCTCGTCGGTGAGGGCGAAGGCGCCCAGCGCGGTGTCCGGCAACCGCACCAGGTACAGCACCGCCGCACCCCGGGCCGACCAGCGGTCGGTCGCCGTCGCCAGCTCGTCCGGCAGCCGTACGCCCAGCTCGCGCAGCAGTGCCGGGCCGCCCACGGCGTACTCCCGCCCGGCGACGGTGGCCTGGACGCCGCGGCCCGGCAGCGAGCGGAACCCGGTGGCCGGGGCCGGACCGCCGCGTGGGCCGGCGGCGGCGACGATCGCCCGGGCCAGCGGGTGCTCGCTGTCGGACTCCACCCCGGCGGCGACCCGCAGCAGGTCGTCGGGGTCGGAGCCGGCCGCCGCCGCCCGATCGGTGACCGCGTGTTCGCCCCGGGTCAGCGTGCCGGTCTTGTCGAACAGCACCGCGTCGACGGTGCGCATCCGCTCCAGCGCCAGCCGGTCCTTGACCAGGATGCCGGAGCTCGCGGCGAGCCCGGTGGAGAGCGCGATCACCAGCGGAATGGCCAGGCCCAGCGCGTGCGGGCAGGCGATCACCAGCACCGTGACGGTCCGGACCACCGCCTCGTCCCGGTCGCCGAGCGCGGTCCAGACCAGCACGGTGAGCACGGCGGTGGCGGTGGCGACGTAGAACAGCCCGGCGGCGAACCGGTCGGCCAGCACCTGGGCCCGTCCGCTGGACTGCTGGGCCTGGGCGACCATGCGCTGGATGCCGGCGAGCGTGGTCTCCTCGCCGAGCGCCTCGACGCGGACCCGCACCGCCGAGTCGGTGGCCACCGTGCCGGCCACCACCCGGTCGCCGACCGAGCGTGGCACCGGCCGGGACTCGCCGGTGATCATCGACTCGTCCAGCTCGGCGGCGCCGTCCACCACCCGGCCGTCCGCCGGCACCCGGCCGCCCGGCCGGACCAGCACCACGTCGGCGACCCGCAACTCGGCCACCGCAACCCGCTCCAGCCCGCCGTCCCCGGTGACCCGCTCGGCGTCGTCGGGCAGCAGCGCGGCCAGCGCGGCCAGGGCGCCGCGGGCCTGCCCGATCGCCTTCATCTCCTGCCAGTGCCCGAGCAGCATGATGGTGACCAGGGCGGCCAGCTCCCACCAGAAGTCCAGGTCGAAGGCGCCCAGACTGGTGGCCAGCGAGGCGGCGTAGGCGACCGTGATCGCCATGGCGACCAGCAGCATCATCCCCGGCGCGCGGTCGCGCACCTCGCGCACGGCACCGACCAGGAACGGCCAGCCGCCCCACCAGAAGACCACCGAGCCGAGCACCGGCCCCACCCAGGACCGGCCCGGGAACTCCAGCGGGTAGCCCAGCCAGTCCATCACCATGTGGCTGGTGGCCACCACCGGCAGGGTGAGCAGCAGGCAGAGCCAGAACCGGCGGCGGAACATCTCCGGGTCGTGCCCGGCGTGCTTGTCGTGCCCACCGTGCCCACCGTGCCCGCCGTGCCCGCCGTGCTCGGCGCGCCCGCCGCCCCGCTGGGGCCGGCCGTGGCCGGCGCGCGGCGCGCCGTCGTGGCGGGGCGGGGTCTGCTCGGCCATGCCTCCAACATCCCCGACCGGGGCCGCCCGCGCGGGCCAACCGGCGGGTCCGGTGCCCGACACCACCCCGCGCGACCAGCGACCGGATGCCGGGATGGCTACGATTCGGCACGATGGCCCTTCGGATCTCGCACCATCCGACCCGCCGCCGGGCACCGGCGCCGCCGACCGCACGGGGCCGGCCGGCCGCCGGGCCGACGGTACGTGGTCGCGTCGCCACCCTCGGGCGATCCCACCCACGATTCCGGCCGGCCCGACGGCGGCACTGAACCGACCGGCCCGCCGACACGTACCACGCCCCGGATTCGTTGGGAGACACTCAATGGGCGCCGACCACAACCGTCCCGCTCCGTCCGCCCCGCCCGGGGTGCGGCGGATCCTCGTCGCGACGGTGGTCCCGCTCGTCGTGGTCACGGTGGTCGCCGCCCTGCTGCTCTGGCCCCGCGACTCCCCCGGGGTCGACCAGGGCACCGATCCGCCCCGCTACCACGGCACCGTCACCCGCGTGGTGACCGAGGCCTGCCCGCCGACCCCGGAGACGCCGGAGGGCGGCAGCGCCGCGGGGCCGTGCGGCACGGTCACCGTCAAGGTGGCTGACGGCCCGGACACCGGCCGCGAGGTGCAGACGCCGGTGCCGAGCGGCCCCGGCGCCCCGGCCGTCGCGGTGGGTGACGAGATCATCCTGGTCGAGCTGACCGACCCGGCCGACCCGACGGCGAGCAGCTACAACATCGCCGAGCACCAGCGCGGCAAGCCGCTGGTCTGGCTGGTGCTGCTCTTCGCCGCCGCCATCGTGGCGTTCGGCCGGTGGCGCGGGCTGGCCGCGCTGGCGGGCCTGGCCGCCAGCTTCGCCATCCTGCTCGCCTTCGTGCTGCCCGGGATCAGCGCCGGCGGGTCGCCGCTGCTGATCGCGATCGTCGGCGCCGCGCTCATCATGTTCGTGGTGCTGTACCTGACCCACGGGGTGACCGCGCAGACCTCGGTGGCGGTGCTCGGCACGCTCGGCAGCCTGGTGCTCACCGGGGTCCTGGGCACCCTCGCCACCGCCGCCACCCACCTCACCGGGTACGGCTCCGAGGACGCGACCACGCTGTCGATGTTCCAGGCCGACGTGGACCTGCACGGGCTGCTGCTGGCCGGGATCATCATCGGCTCGCTCGGCGTGCTCGACGACGTCACGGTGACCCAGGCCGCCACGGTCACCGAACTGGCGCACGCCAACCCGGGCCTGTCCCGGCTCCAGCTCTACCGCGCGGCGACCCGGGTCGGCCGGGCGCACATCGCCTCGACGGTGAACACCATCGTGCTGGCGTACGCGGGCGCGTCGCTGCCGCTGCTGCTCCTGCTCACCGCGGACTCCCGGTCGGTGACCCAGATCCTGACCAGCGAGTTCCTCGCCCAGGAGATCGTCCGCAGCGCGGTCGCCACCCTCGGGCTGATCGCCGCCGTGCCGCTGACCACCGCGCTCGCCGCGCTGGTGACCACGGCCGGCCGCGCCACCGCGCGTACCGGCGACGGCGACGGCGGCGATGGCGGCGGTGCCGGTGACGAGCCGTCGCGTACCCGGGAAGGTTCCCGGCCGGTCCCGGACCGGGCCGAGGCGCTGCGGGCGCTGACCGCACCGCGTGCCGGAAACACGTCCTCCGCCACCTCCACCGGGTGGCCCGATCCGGACAGGAGCACGGACGCCACATGGTGAGACTCCGTAGCGTGACCGTCCAGGCCGGCGAGCTTGATAAACGCGTCACTGGTCACCCTCCGCCGTTACGAAATAACGCATTTAGTCGGCTTCGGGACGTAGATCCACCGGTGGACTCTCGGGTAACCTCGCTGCCGGTCACCGCCGAAGGCGCGCAGCGGCGCCTGCGGTGCCGCCGCCCAATCGCCGCCAGGCGAGCCGGGGACCCAGGTACGTGGGGTGAGTCCGCGACAGCGGTAGGGGCCACTTCCGCCCCGAACCCGTCAGCTAACCCGGTCGGCGGTCGACGGAAGGGAACACTGTGACGGCACCCCTACGCCGCTGGTTGACACCTGTGGTGGCCGTGTTCGCCGCCTTGGCCGTCCTTGCCGGGCCCCTCCCGGCGTCGGCCGCACCCGCCACCCCCAAGCCCTCGGGGCACGAGGACGGCGACTCGAAGCTGATCACGGATGTGATCGAGTCGACCAACCGGAACTACTCGCAGGCGAAGTCCCGGCTGGAGAAGTCCAAGAAGCGCCAGCTGGAACTCGCGCTGGAGGTCGACCGGGCCCAGGCCGAGCTGAACGCGCTCGCCCCGCAGGTCAGCCAGCTCGCCACCCAGTCGTACCGGACGGGACGCATCGGCGCCGTGGCCATGCTGCTGGAGGCCAACAACCCGGACACGTTCGTCAAGCGGGCCACCGCCCTGGACGAGCTGAACATGGTCAACGCCAAGAAGCTCGCCGAGATCAACGAGGTGAAGACCCGCGCCGAGCAGGCGAAGCTGGCGCTCGAGGCGGAGATCCGCGAGCAGCAGAAGCAGACCAACCTGATGGCCAAGAACAAGCGCGACGCGGAGAAGGCGCTGGCGCTGGTCGGCGGGCTGGGCTTCACCGGCGGCCTGGTGTCGGCCACCTCGCCGGTCGCCCGGATCGCCCCGGGCCGCACCGCCGACGGCGACTGGAAGGCCGAGTCGTGCAGCGAGAACGACCCGACCACCTCCGGCTGTATCACGCCCCGGACGCTGCACATGTACAAGGAGGTCAAGCGGGCCGGGTTCAACCGGTTCGTCGGCTGCTACCGCCCCGGTGGCCCCTGGGAGCACCCGAAGGGCCGGGCCTGCGACTGGTCGCTGCAGAAGAGCGGCTTCTCCCCCTGGCACAACAAGGACACCCGGATGTACGGCAACAACCTCGCCGCGTTCCTGATCCGGAACGCGGACCGGCTGGGCGTCTACTACGTGATCTGGAACCGGCAGATCTGGTTCCCGGCGACCGGCTGGAAGTCGTACAGCGGGCCGTCGAACCACACCGACCACGTGCACGTCTCACTGCTGTAGCGACAGCCTGAGATCGCGCGACGCGAGGGCCGCTCCCGGTGGGACGGCCCTCGCACCGTCTTCGGCGACGGGGTGCGGTCAGGCGGCGGCCGGGGTCGGGTCCGCCGCCTGGTCGGGCAGGTCGCCGGCGGCGGTCACCGTCCGCACCTCGCCGGCGGCCAGCCGGTACGACATCCCGACCACCGCGCAGCGCCCGGCGGCCACCTCGGCGGCCAGTACGGCCGAGCTGCCCAGCATCGCCTCGACGGTGTGCGCGATGTGGATGTCGACGATCCCGTTCACGTCGGTCACCCCCTCGGCCTCGGCCCGACGCAGGCTGGGCATCATGGCGTCCACCACCGCCCCCAGGTGACCGGCCGGGGACGTGTCCGTCTCCACCGCGGTCCTGGCCGCCTGCACCGCGCCGCACGAGTCGTGCCCGAGCACGACCACCAGCGGCGTGCCGAGGACGGTCACCGCGTACTCGACGCTGCCGAGCACCTCGGGGCCGGTGGTGTGCCCGGCGGTCCGGACCACGAAGAGATCGCCGAGGCCCCGGTCGAAGATGATCTCGGCGGCCAGCCGGGAGTCGGAGCAGCCCACGATCACCGCGAAGGGGTGCTGCCCGTCGGCGACCGCGGCACGGTGCCCGGCATCCTGATTGGGATGGCGCGGGATTCCGGAGACGAATCGCCGGTTGCCGGCGGACAACTCGGCCAGCGCCTGCGCCGGGGTGGTCGGTGTGACCACCGGCCCCGTCGACTCCGGTGGCGGACCCGGCTGGGCGCCGGGCGAACCGGGACGGCTCATCCCCTCACCTCGTCCCTCGACGTACGTGACCTGGGCAATCCCGGCCGACGTCGGACGCGGGCTGCCACCACGGTCACACTCTGCACAAGATACGTCAAGATATACGTGATATGCGTTTCATGTATTCCGGAACGCTTGCGCGCGGGCGACGACCCGTCCGAGCGTCCGCGGAAGTCGTCAGCGCCGGTCGGTGGGCGGGCGAGGGCGTGCCGGTGGATCGGCGCGGCGGGCCATACGATGGCGGACATGGCGACGACGAGCGGCGAGAACGGGAGCAACCGGAACTGGACGTTCCTCACCAACCACGGGCACGTGCTGCTCGCCATCGCCCGCAATCCCACCGCCCGGCTGCGTGACGTCGCCGACGAGGTGGGCGTCACCGAACGGGCCGCCCAGGCGATCGTCGCCGACCTGGAGGCGGGCGGCTACCTGCGCCGCACCCGGGTGGGCCGGCGCAACGAGTACACCCTCAACCCGGCCGGCCGGTTCCGCCACCCCGCCGAGAACGATCGCCAGGTCGGTGCCCTGCTGGCGCTCTTCACCGAGGAACCGGTGGCCGGCGGCGCCAACCCGTCCTGACCGGCGGGTGGTCGGGCCGCACCGGAGCCGACTCGGGGAGCCCGGCCGCCCGGGGACCGGCACCGTCGTTTCCGGGTCGATGCGAGCGGGTGCTCCCGTCACCGCACAGCGGGCGGCGCGGCGGTAGTCTCAGCGCGTGCGCGAGAGCTTCCGACCGGATGGGACAGCGCCGGTCCGCAGTGCCGGGCGGGCGGTCCGCGCCCTCCTCAGTGGAGCGGCCGCGGTGCTGCTCGCCACCCTGGTCGTACCACCGGCTCCGGCCGCCGCGGCGCCCCGCTGCGGCCCGGCCGGCCAGACTGCCCCCGCCGAGCTGCCCTGGCCGTTACGCCGGCTGGAGCCGTCGTCGGCCTGGCGGCTCTCCCGCGGCGCCGGCGTCACGGTCGCGGTGATCGACTCGGGCGTCTCGGCCATCCACCCCGTCCTCAAGGGACAGGTCCTTCAGGGCCGTGACTACAACGGGCTGGAGCAGCAGCAGGGCCAGTGCGACCGGGCCGGACACGGCACCATGGTGGCCGGCATCATCGCCGGCCGGGAGGGCACCGGGCAGCCGTTCAGCGGCATCGCGCCGCAGGCGCGGATCCTCCCGGTACGGGTGCTGCCGGACACCCGGCGCACCAACGACGAGGCCCTGCCCGGGCAGATCGCCCAGGCGATCCGGTGGGCGGTGGACAACGGCGCCGACGTGCTGAACCTGTCGCTGGTGACGCTGCCCCGGCCGGAACTCGCCGACGCCATCGAGTACGCGCTGGACAAGAAGGTGGTCGTGGTGGCGGCCGCCGGCAACCGGCAGGAGCAGCAGCAGGACCAGCCGGCCTACCCGGCCGCGTATCCCGGGGTCATCGCGGTGGCCGGGGTGGACGAGCAGGGCGGGCACGTGGGCAGTTCGGTCAGCGGCGACTACGTCGACATCGCCGCCCCGGGGCTGAACATCATCGGCCCAGCTCCGGGCGGCGAGGGATACCTCGCCGAGCCGCAGGGCGGCACCAGCTTCGCCGCCGCCTACGTCTCGGGGGCCGCCGCGCTGGTCCGCGCCGCCTACCCGGACCTGACCCCCGAGCAGGTCGCCGAGCGGCTGACCCGCACCGCGGACAGCCCACCGGACGGCCACAACGCCCAGGTGGGGTACGGGGTGGTCAACCCGTACCGGGCGGTGGCGAGCCTGCTCGGCACCCGGAGCGACCCGCCGGCCGGCGCGCTGCCGGCGCCGCCGCCCGCCGACGATCCGCTCGGCTGGCAGCGCACCGTGGCGATCTGGGTCGCCGCGATCGGGGCGCTGCTGGCCACCGTGCTGCTCGCGGTGAAGCCGATCCTGGTCCGGGGGCGGCGTCGGAGCTGGCGCCCGGGCCGTCGCCCGGCCGGCACCGACCCGGCAGCGACCAGCTGACGCTCCGCCAGCCCGCCCTGCGGGCCCAGGCGGTGGCGTGCCGCCCGTCCGGACACTCCGGCCCGCCCGGATACGCCGAGCGCCGCCCAGCCGCCGGGTGGCGGTGGACGGCGCTCGGGCCGAGGTCAGGTCAGCGCAGCACGCCGGGCGTGCCGTCGCCGTCCGCGCCCCAGACGTCCTCGTCCTCCTCCAGCCAACTGTTGCGCGGGGCCTCCTCCTCGCCGTAGCCGGCACCGCCGGCCCCGCCCATTCCGGCGACCCCGCCGCCCCGGACGCCCGCACCGCGCGCCCCGGCACCGGCGCCGGCGGCACCGGCCCGGCCACCGCCACGCGCGCCACCGGCCATGCCGCCGCCCATGGCGGGAGCCATCCCGCCGGCGAGCCGCCCACCGCGGCCACCACCCCGACCGGCGCCGGCCGCGCCGCCGCCGCCCATCATCGGCGGCATGCCGGCCGCCACCGGACGGCCGAGGGCGCCGCCGCCGGGGATCATGCCGCCGCCGGCCAGGCCGGCGCCACCGCCGCCCATCCCGCCGCCCGCGCCGAGGCCGGACGTGGCGGGCAGGCCGCCGCCGAAGCCGCCACCACCCAGGCCGGGAGCTCCGCCGCCACCGGCACCGGCCAGCCCGCTGCCGTAGTCGTCAGCGAGGCTGCCGGAGCCGGGGTAGCCGCTGCCACCCGAGCCGTACCCGCCGGAGAGGTCGGGGTGCGCGCCGGAACCGATCCCCGGGGAGCCGGTGTCCGGCATGCCGCTGGTGCTCAACGACGGGCTGCCACCGAGACCGCCGGTCGACGGCGATCCGCCGAGGCCCGGCACGCCGCCGGTCTTGCCGGCGCCGGGACCGCCACTCAGATCCGGCGTGGTGACCGTCGGGTCCGTCGAGGTGAACGGACCGGACTCGCCCGGGGTGCGCGAGTCGACGGTGGTGTAGTCGCCCCTGACCTGGTTGTAGACCTTCGCCGCTTCCTCGGACTTGTCGTTGATCCAGTCGGCGAGCGAGGTGAGCGGGTCCAGGAAGCCGAGGAAGTCCGGCTTCACCTTCATCTCGAAGAACCCGGTGTCGATCACCAGCCGGCCGTTGCGGGCCTCCAGCACGTCGTTGACGCAGCTGGCCGGGATCGGGAACTCGCGCTGGGCGGCGGTGAGCTTGTCAGCGGCCTCGTTCAGCGACCGGACGATGCCGTTCTGGCTCTCCGCGTCCTCGACGAGCTGACCGGCCCGCTTGGCGAGCCCGGTGATGTGGGTCTTGAAGGCCTCGTACGCCGGGCCCTTCCACGCGTCGCCCAGGTCCTTGACGTTGGTCTCCAGGCTCTCCTTGACGGTTCGCAGGTTCTTCAGCAGCTGCTCCCAGCCGAGCGCGGCGCTGGCCACGTCGCCTGGCCGACCGTCGATGACGATCTGCTTGCACATCTCTTCCCAGCTCGGCACGGCCACCCTCCCCGTCTACGCCTTGCCGCGGTTGCTGGACGCGGTGTTGAAGGCGTTCTGCATCTCGGCCGCCGACATCGCATTGGCGCCCTCGGCCGTCTCGTAGTTCTCCTTGACCTTCTGCAACGCGTTCGCCGCCTTGTAGAGATCCTTCGCGAGCTGGCGCATGCCCTGCTGGGTGCTGGTGTACAGACCGCTGTGCTTGCGCGCCAGGTCGCCGGCACGGTCGAAGCTGCCGAGCGGGCTCGTGCCCCCGCCCATCTCGCCGCCGCCGGCCCCCGCGGCGGTGCCGCCCATCTTGTCGGAGATCTCCACCATCTCGTACGACTGGCTGTGGATGAAGTCGGCGGTCTCCTCCAGCCACTTCTTGGCCTTCTCCAGGCTGGAGGCGTCCCACTCGGTCTTGGCGCCGGCGTCGCCCGCCCCCGGGACCAGACCGGACGGCACCTCGGCCCGGTTGACGTTGTCCATGGTGACGGCGTCCAGCGTCACGAATGGCGGCACCATGTGCGGTGGGCCGATCGGCACGTTCGGCGTGTCGATCCGGACCTCGTCCGGCTGGTCGGTCCTGTCCTTCGTCATCGGTTCCTCCCCGTCGCCGACTGAAGATCTGGCTTACTGCTGGTGCCCGCCCGGCGGGGGCGGGGG
>NZ_QGSW01000231.1:0-6951 GCF_003176715.1 Micromonospora sp. S4605 | reverse complement strand
AGTGCGTACCGGAGCATCCGGTGCGGCGGGTCGCGGCGCGCTGGGCGACCTGGGCGCCGCTGGTCGGGTCGACCGCCGTGGTGCTGGTCGGGGCCGGGTTCTGGCTGGCCGGCCGGCGGGACGCGGCGAACCTGGTCTGGGCCGCGCTGACCCTGGTCGCCCTGCTGCCGGCGGCCTGGTCGGTGCTGCGCGACCTGTGGCGCCGCCGGTTCGGCGTGGACGTGATCGCCGTGCTGGCGCTGGCCGGCGCGCTCGGCGTCGGCGAGTACCTCGCCGGCGCGGTGATCGCGGTGATGCTGGTCACCGGCCGGTCGCTGGAGGCGTACGCCCAGCGGCGGGCGACCCGCGACCTGCGCGCGCTGCTCGCCCGCGCCCCGCGCACCGCCCGGCGGCGCACCGCGGACGGCGGGATCGAGGTGGTGCCGGTGGACCGGATCGCGGCGGGGGACCGGCTGCTGGTCGGCCCCGGCGACGTGGTCGGTGTCGACGGCGTGCTGGAGGCCGCCGCCACGCTGGACGAGTCGGTGGTCACCGGCGAGTCCCGGCTGGTCCAGCGGGCGGCCGGGGAGCCGGTGGCCAGCGGCGTGGTCAACGCCGGGGCCGGCTTCGGGCTGCGCGCGACGACCAGCGCGGCCGGCAGCACGTACGCCGGGATCGTCCGGCTGGCCGAGGAGGCGACCGCCCGCAAGGCGCCGATGGTCCGCCTCGCCGACCGGTACGCGGCGGCCTTCGTCCCGTTCACCCTCGCGCTGGCCGGCCTGGGCTGGCTGCTCTCCGGCGAGCTGGACCGGGCGGTGGCGGTGCTGGTGGTGGCGACCCCGTGCCCGCTGCTGCTGGCCACGCCGATCGCGATCGTCTCCGGGCTGTCCCGGACCGCGCGGCGCGGCGTGCTGGTCCGCGACGGCGGCTCGCTCGAACTGCTCGGCCGGGCCCGCACCCTGCTGGTCGACAAGACCGGCACGCTCACCGCCGGCCGGCCGCGAGCCGCCGAGACGGTCGCCGGCCCCGGCGTCGACCGGGACGAGGTGCTGCGGCTGGCCGCCTCCGTCGAGCAGCTGTCGCCGCACGTGCTGGCCACCGCCCTGGTCGGCCAGGCCCGGGCGCGCGGCCTGCGGCTGACCGAGCCGACCGAGGTGACCGAGGAGCCCGGTCGAGGCGTCGCCGGCCGGGTCGACGGGCGCCTGGTCCGGGTCGGCCAGTTCGGCGGCGAGCTGCCCGGCTGGGCCGAGCGGGCCCGCCAGCGGGCCGAACTGGCCGGCAGCTCGGTGGTCTGGGTCGGTGACGAGGCCGGCCCGTTCGGCGCGGTGCTGCTGGAGGACCCGGTACGCCCCGACGCCCGGCGCACCGTACGCCGGCTCCGCGCGGCCGGCCTGCGCCGGATCGTGATGGTCACCGGCGACCGGCCGGGCACCGCGGAGCAGGTCGCCCAGCTGGTCGGCGTGGACGACGTGCTGGCCCGGTGCACCCCCGGGGAGAAGGTCGACCGGGTCCGGGCGGAGGCCGGCCGGGCGGTCACCGTGATGGTCGGTGACGGGGTGAACGACGCTCCCGCGCTCGCCGAGGCGCACGTCGGCGTGGCGATGGGAGCCACCGGGGCGACCGCCTCCGCCGACGTCGCCGACGCGGTGCTGACCGTGGACCGGCTGGACCGGCTGGCCGATGCGGTGGAGATCGCCCGGTACGCCCGCCGGATCGCCGTGCAGAGCGCCGCCGTCGGGATGGGGCTGGCGGTGCTCGCCATGCTGGTCGCGGCGGCCGGCCGGCTGCCCCCGGTCGCCGGCGCGTTCCTCCAGGAGGGCATCGACGTGCTGGTCATCGTCAACGCGCTGCGCGCCCTCGGCGGGGGCCTGCGCCGCCGCGACGTCGCGCCCGGCACCCGGGAACTGCTCGACCGGTACGCCGGCGAGCACGCCGCGATGCGGGACGTGCTGGCCGGGCTGCGGGACACCGCCGACCTGGTCGCCACCCGCCCGGACTCGCCGGAGTGCCTACCCGCGCTGCGCGCCGCGCACCGCCGGCTCACCGACGAGGTGCTGCCGCACGAGGCCGCCGAGGAGCGGCAGCTCTATCCCGCGCTGGCCGGGCCGCTGGGCAGCGCGGAGGCGACCGCCACGATGAGTCGGGCGCACGTGGAGATCCGGCGGCAGGTGGACCGGATCGGCGCGCACCTGGCCGGCGCCGACGACGGGCGGCTCCGGGCCGACCAGGTGACCGACCTGCTCGCCACGCTCTACGGGCTGGAGGCCGTGCTCCGGCTGCACCTGGCGCAGGAAGAGGAGGACTACTTCTCGCTCGCCCCGCCCGCCGACGCCGGGCGGTGAGGCGGCGACGCCGGACGGTGCCACACCGGCCGGTGCGGCCGGCACCGCCCGGCGGCGTGGCGACCACGGCGGTACGGCCCGCCCCGGGGCGGGCGGGTCCGCGCTCCGCCCGCTCAGCGCTCGCGGACCACCGCGACCGGGCAGTGGGCGTGCTGGATCAGCTGCTGGCTGACCGAACCGAGCAGCATCCCGCGCAGCCCGCCGCGACCGCGGCTGCCGACCACCACCAGCTGAGCGTTACGGCTGGCCTGGACCAGCAGGGCGGCCGGCGCGGCGGACGCCACCTCGATGGTCACCTCGACGTCGGGGAAGGCCGGCCGCCAACGGGCCAGCGCCTCCTCCAGCTCGGCCCGGTCGGTGGCCGCCGCCTCCCGTTCCTCCGGGCCGGACGGAGACCGCTGGCCGGCGGGCGGGTGCGCGGCCCGCAGCACGTGCAGCGGCACCTGCCGGGCCGCCGCCTGCTCGACCGCGAAACCGAGCGCCACCAGCGAGAACTCCGAGCCGTCCACGCCCACCGCGATGTGGCCGGCCGGCCGGCCGGGTTCACCGCGGACCACCACCACCGGGCAGTGCGCATGGCCGGCGACGGCCACCGCGGTCGATCCGGCGAGCAGCCCGGTGAAGCCGCCGTGCCCGCGGCTGCCGAGCACCAGCAGGCCGGCCCGCGCCGACCGTTCCTCCAGCACCAGCGCGGGTGGCCCGTCGAACACCTCGCCGTGCACGGTCACGCCCGGGCTCGTCGCGGCGGCGTCCGCCGTCGCCTTGCGCACCAGGTCCTCGACCTGCCGCCGGGCCGTCTCGTCCGGCCAGACGCCGGGGGCGATGCCGGGGCCGAGCCAGCCGGCCACGGTGAGCCACTCGTAGACGTACGCCAGCCGGACCGGGCGGCCGCTGCGGCCGGCCTCGTCCAGCGCCCACTCCAGCGCCCGCGCGGCCTCGGCGGAGCCGTCGTAGCCGACCAGGATCTCGGCGCCGCTCATCGGGTCCAGCCGTCCGCCGCGCCCGGGCCACGGTGCGCGACCACCGCCCGCGCGCTCACTGCTCGCCCCGCAGGCCCGGCTCGGTCTCCCGGATCCAGCGCCACTCCGCCACCCGCGGGTCGTCCTCGCCGTAGCGGCGGGTGTAGTCGCGGCAGGACTGGCGGGCGTCGACCATCTCCTGACGCAGGTGCGCGGCCCGCGCGGCCAGCCCCGGCACCCGGTCGATGACGTCGATGACCAGGTGGAACCGGTCGAGGTCGTTGAGCATCACCATGTCGAACGGCGTGGTGGTGGTGCCCTCCTCCTTGTAGCCGCGCACGTGCAGGTTGTCGTGGTTGGTACGCCGGTAGGTGAGCCGGTGGATCAGCCACGGGTAGCCGTGGTACGCGAAGATGACCGGCCGGCTCTGCGTGAAGATCGTGTCGAACTCCTTGTCGGACAGGCCGTGCGGGTGCTCCGAGGGCGGCTGGAGCCGCATCAGGTCCACCACGTTGACCACCCGTACCTTCAGCTCCGGCAGGTGCCGGTGCAGCAGGTCCGCGGCGGCGAGGGTCTCCAGCGTCGGCACGTCCCCGGCGCAGGCGAGCACCACGTCCGGCTCGCTGCCCTGGTCGGTGCTGGCCCAGTCCCAGATGCCGATGCCGCGCCGGGCGTGCTGGATCGCCTCGTCCATCGACAGCCAGTTCGGGGCGGGTTGCTTGCCGGCCACCACCACGTTGATGTAGTGCCGACTGCGCAGGCAGTGGTCCATGGTGGAGAGCAGGGTGTTCCCGTCCGGCGGCAGGTAGACCCGCACCACCTCGGCCTTCTTGTTCATCACGTGGTCGATGAAGCCCGGGTCCTGGTGCGAGAAGCCGTTGTGGTCCTGCCGCCACACGTGGCTGGAGAGCAGGTAGTTCAGCGAGGCCACCGGCTGCCGCCAGGGGATGCCCCGGGTCACCTTCAGCCACTTGGCGTGCTGGTTGACCATCGAGTCGACGATGTGGATGAACGCCTCGTAGCTGGTGAAGATGCCGTGCCGGCCGGTCAGCAGGTAGCCCTCCAGCCAGCCCTGGCACAGGTGCTCGGAGAGCACCTCCATCACCCGGCCGTCGGGGGAGAGGTGGTCGTCGCCCGGCACCGTGCCGGCCACCCAGGCCCGGTCGGTGACCTCGAACGCGGCACCGAGCCGGTTCGAGGCGACCTCGTCCGGGCCGAAGAGCCGGAACGTCTCCGGGTTGGCGGCGATCACGTCCCGGATCCACGGCCCCAGCGCGCCGGCGGCCCCGGCGACCGTCGCACCCGGCCGGGGCACGTCCACGGCGTAGTCGCGGAAGTCCGGCAGGTTCAGCTCGCGTAGCACCATCCCGCCATTGGTGACCGGGTTGGCGCTCATCCGCCGGTCGCCCTTCGGCGGCAGGTCGGCGAGCTCGGCGACCGGGGCGCCGGTGGCGTCGAAGAGCTCCTCCGGCCGGTAGCTGCGCAGCCAGCGCTCCAACCCGGCCAGGTGGTCCGGGTTCTTGCGCACCTCGGACAGCGGCACCTGGTGCGAGCGGTAGGTGCCCTCCACCTGCTTGCCGTCCACGTCCCGTGGGCCGGTCCAGCCCTTCGGCGTACGCAGGATGATCATCGGCCAGCGCGGGCGCTCGACGGCGCCGCCGGAGCGGGCGGCGCGCTGGATCGCGGCGATCTCGTCCAGCGCCCGGTCCAGGGTGGCGGCGAGCGCCTGGTGCACCCGCGCCGGCTCGTCACCGGCCACCACGTACGGCTGGTACCCGAAGCCGCGCATCATCTCCAGCAGGTCGTCGGCGGGGATCCGGTCCAGCACCGTGGGGTTGGCGATCTTGTAGCCGTTCAGGTGCAGGATGGGCAGCACCGCGCCGTCGCGGGCCGGGTTGAGGAAGACGTTGGAGAGCCAACTGCCGGCCAGCGGGCCGGTCTCCGCCTCGCCGTCGCCGATCACGCAGGCCACCAGCAGGTCCGGGTGGTCGAACGCGGCGCCGTAGGCGTGGCTCAGCGCGTACCCCAGCTCGCCGCCCTCGTGGATCGAACCCGGCACCTCCGCGGCCACGTGGCTGGGGATGCCGCCGGGGAAGGAGAACTGGCGGAACAGCCGCGCCATGCCCGCCTCGTCGCGGCCGGTGCCGTGGTACTTCTCGCTCCAGGTGCCCTCCAGCCAGGTGTTCGCCACGATCGCCGGCCCGCCGTGGCCGGGCCCGGTGATGAACATGGCGGACAGGTCACGGTTGACGATCACCCGGTTCAGGTGGGCGTAGAGCAGGTTCAACCCCGGCGACGTGCCCCAGTGGCCCAACAGCCGCGGCTTGACGTGCTCCGGCGTCAACGGATCGCGCAGCAGTGGATTGTCCAGCAGGTAGATCTGCCCCACGGTGAGGTAGTTCGCCGCCCGCCAGTAGGCGTCCAGCCGGCGCAGCTCGTCTTCGGTCAGGGGGCCGTGCAGGTCGAGAGCGGTGTCCATACTGCCTGAGCCTCTCGCGGGTAGGGGAATCCTGCATCTTCACGGCGCGGATCCATCCGGGCCGATCCCAGCTTCGCCGACCGTGCCGGTCCGGCTCAGGGCCGTTGGTCCCGCGCCGGCCGGGCGCTACGCCCCGTCCATCGGAATCCCGGTCAGCCCCCGGATCACGATCACCGGCGCCGGTGAGTGGTAGAGCATCGACTGGCTCACCGCGCCGAGCATGCCCCGGGCCGGCTCGTCGCCCCGAGCCGCGACGATGGCCAGCTGGGCCGAGCGCGACTGGTCGACCAGGACGGTGCCCGGGTCGCCACGGATCGCATGGCACTCGACCGGCACGGCGGGGTGGCGGTGCGCGTACCGGGCCACCTCCGCTTCCAGCTGGTCGGTCGTGTCCTCGGTGGTCTCGCCCGGCTCGACCACCCGTACCGCCAGCAGGCGGGCCGCCCGCCGGGCGGCGCAGTCGAACGCCCACTCCAGGGCGGCCCGCGAGCTGGCGGTCCCGTCCACGCCGACCAGCACCGGCCCCTGTGGTGGCGGCTCCCGGCGGGCCACCAGCACGGGGCAGCTGGCCCGCGCGGCCAACTGCACGGCCGGCGCGTCGGCCGGTACGCAGTCGGCGCAGGCCGCCATCCCACCGTCGCCCACCACGAGCAGGAACGCCCAGTCCGAGCGGCGGGCCAGCACACCCACCGCCGGCCCCTCCGCGATCTCCTCCTGCACCGGCAGATCCGGCGCGACCTCGGCGGCGATCCGGCGGGCCTCGGCGAGCAGCTCCTCGGCGTGGGCGCGGGGCTCGGCCACCGTCGGCGCCTCGAACGCGGCGGTCCAGTTGAACGCGTGCAGCAGATGCAGTTGCCGCTCGTGCGCGGCGGCCTCCTGCGCGGCCAGCCGAACCGCCGGGTAGTTGCGTTCGGAGCCGACGCCGACCAGCACCGCTGCGTCGGCGGCTGCGGCCATCCGGCATCACCTCCGCAGGCGTCGCGCCCGGCACGACTGGCTCCCATCCGAGGTTAGTCCCGACCGTGCGGGCTTGGGGCGGTATCGCCGGCTCTGGGCCGGCTCCGATGCCGGGGTTCGGTCGCGCCGTTGGTGTGGCCTGCCGTGGACGGGCTTTTGGGCGGTCGGGCTTGATCCTTGCGTCGGGGTCGGGTTGCGGTGGGTGGGTGGGTGCGGTTTGGGTGTGGCCCGCCGT
>NZ_QGSW01000404.1:0-6995 GCF_003176715.1 Micromonospora sp. S4605 | reverse complement strand
CCGTCCCGGCGGCCCGCGCCGCCGAGCCGGTCGGCGACCAGGATGCCGCGGCCGTTGGTGCCGAGGTAGACCCGGCCGTACACCCGGGGGTCGCCGGTGAGCGCCTCGCCGGCGTTGCCGTACTGGTGCTGGTCGTCGTTGATCCGCACCCAGCTGGCGCCGGTGTCGTCGGAGCGGAACACCCCGTGCTGGCCGTCGACCGTGCCGACGAGGTACACCGCCGGGTACGTCCGCCCGGGCGCCGCCTTGCCGAAGCCGACGTTGCCGGCGGTGCTCACGGCGCCCAGCCTGGTGACGCTGGCCCCGGCGTCGGTGGAGCGCCACAGCCCGCCCTCGCCGGCCAGCCACAGCTCGCCCGCCCGGCCGGGTAGCGCCTTGACCTTCACCGTGCCGGGCAGGCCGGTGGCGGCGGTCGGGGTGAAGCTCGCCCCGCCGTCGGTGCTGACGTAGAGCCGGCCGCCGCTGAAGCCGTAGAACCGGTTCGGATCGACCCGGTCGGACTCGATGGTCGCGTTGGCCGGGATGCCGGTCGACGCGGTCCACGAGGTGCCGAAGCCCACCGTGTGCACCACCGGCTGGCCGGCGTCGCCCGGTGCCCAGACGAACCGGCTGCCGTCGGCGGCCGCGGCGACCGTGCCGCCGCTGTTGATCCCGGCCGGCTCGGTGCCCTGGAACCAGTTCGCCCCGCCGTCGGTGGAGAACGCCACGTGGCTGTCGTTCGGGCGGTCCGCGTCGGTGAAGTTGCCGGCCCGCACCAGCACGGCCGGCCTGGTCTCGGCGTAGTCCAGGCTGGTGGTGCTGGTGAAGGTGGGCTGGGTGAACATCATCGGCGGCACCGCGGTCAGGTCGGTGTGCCGGAAGCCGCCGATGTCGCCGAGCGCGCTGAGCAGCGGCGCCCCGGACGGCGGGCTGACCAGGTCGAGCACCGCGGTCTCCTCCAGCCCCTTGACCATGGGCCGGATGGTGACCTGGCCGCCGGTGTCCCACCTGGTGAGGTCGGTGCTGCCGTAGATGGTCGCGCCGGTGCCGTACAGGAACCGGTTGCTGTCGTGCGGGTCGATCTCGACCGACTCGTTCATCCAGCCGAGCTTCGGCGTCTCCTCCGGCGGGGCGGGGTTGCTGCCGAAGGTCAGCCAGGGCACCGAGCTGACGTCAATGGTGTAGCGCTTGGTCCGGTTGGGGTAGCTGCTGAACTCCCAGATCCGGCTCCAGGTGGCGCCGCCGTCGGTGCTGCGCCAGAAGATCGCGTCCGGCCACCAGGAGATCTGGGTGGCCACCATCAGGGTGTTCGGCCGCTGCCGGTCGATGGTCAGCCCGCTGTAACCAAAGTAGGCGTCCGCGCTGTCCGACGGGACCGGGCTGATCCGGGTCCACCCGCCGGTGGCGCGGTCGAACTTCCAGACGTCACCCTTGCCGCCGTCGTACGGGCCGCCGGTGTCGCTGGTGGCGATGTAGAGGAAGCCGCCCACCGGGTCGACGACGCCCTTGTGCGCCAGGTAGCCGGTCGGCTGGCCGGGGACCCGCTCCCAACTGGCGCCGCCGTTCGTGCTCCGGTAGACCGGGTTCTCCTTGTCCGCCACGCCGACGTAGACGGTCTGCGTGGCGGCGCCGGCCGTACCCGTGCTCTTGTCGAAGGCGACCCAGGTCAGGCCCTGGTTCTGGCCGTTGTAACCGTTCGGGTCGCTCGGGTCGGCCCGGTAGTTGCCGACGTTCGGGAAGTTCGCCACCCTCGTCCAGGTCGCCCCGAAGTCGGTGCTGCGCCACAGGCCGTTGCCGCCCTCGGCGGCGTAGTAGAGGGTGCTGTTCCGGTTGGGGTCGACGGCGAGCCGCTCGCCCATGCCCCGGCCGGGCATGTTCCCGCCGTTCTTGAACGGCAGTTCGGTCACCTGCCAGGTGGCGCCCTTGTCGGCCGAGCGCAGGATGGCGCCGTTGTTCGGGTCCCAGTCGTTGGTGTACATGCCGACCGCCGCGTACACCCGGTTGGTCTGCACCGGGTCGGTGGCGACGCTGACCACGCCGTTCCAGCCCCACCTGTCGGCGCCGACCCAGTCCAGCAACGGGGTCCACGACTGGCTGCCCTGCTCCCAGCGGTACAGTCCGCCGATGTCGGTGCGCGCGTAGATCAGGTTCTTCTCGGTCGGGTTGAAGACGATCCCGGGGACGAAGCCGCCGCCGTCGATCCGGACGTTCTTCCAGCCGTACGCCTCGGCGGCCGGCGCGGAGCCGGCGGCGGTGAACGGCACCGCCACCATGGCCGCGGTGGCCAGCGCGGCCACCACCGCGCCGACGAAACTTCTCCGCATCAGCGGTTCCTCTCCAGGGTGATCGCCCGGGAGCGCGCCGGTGGCGCGCCCGGGGACGAGCGACGTGCGCAACGGCGGAGCTGCCCCTGCTCCGCTGCCCGGCGCGACGGCTCCCGCACCCGAGGAACGCGCTCACCCTAACCGATCGCCCGCTACGAATGGAAGCGCTCCCACGCGCCAGTCACGGTTCCCCCCGGTCATGGTTCGCCCCGGTCGGGTGAGGGGGTCTCATCCCCGCCGGCGGCAGGATCGGGGACGGCGTGACGTACGCAGGCCCGCCAAACCGGGGAGGGAGCGAAGATGGCGATCACCACGATCACCCGTACCGACCAGGACATCCAGTCCGCCGTCCTCGACGAGTTGACCTGGGAGCCCCGGGTGCAGCCGCACGAGATCGGCGTGACCGTCTCCGAGGGCGTGGTCACCCTCACCGGCCGGGTGGACAGCTACGCCAAGAAGTGGGCCGCCGAGCGGGCGACCCACCGGGTGGCCCGGGTCCGCGCGGTCGCCAACGACCTGGCCGTGCAGCTGAGCACCGGTGCCGAGCGGGCCGACCCGGACCTCGCAGCGGCGGCCGGCCACGCGCTCGAATGGGACGCCTTCGTGCCGCTCGAACAACTCGACGTCACCGTCTCCAACGGCTGGGTGACCCTGCACGGCGAGGTGGAGTGGGAGTACCAGCGTCGGGCCGCGGAACGGGCGGTCGCGCGCCTCACCGGCGTACGCGGGGTGAGCAACGGGATCACCGTCCGCCCCGACGTACGGCCGGACGGGCACCTGCTGGCCGAGCGGATCGTTGACGCGCTGGCCCGCAACCGGGCGACCGAGGCGGAGCGGATCACGGTGCGGGTGCACGGCGACACGGTGCTGCTCGGCGGGCTGGTCCACTCCATGCCCGAACGCGCCGAGGTGGAGCGGATCGTCTGGTCCGCGCCGGGCATCCGGGAGGTGCAGAACCACATAGCGGTGGCTCCCGTGCTCGGCTGAGCCGCCGCCATGACGCCGCCGCACGGTCCGGAGCGGCGCCGCCACCCGCCGGAACGGCGCGCCGCCGCGCGGCCCGGCCGGGCGCCGAACCACCCGCGCGGGGTGAGCCGCGCTCACCCCGGTGGAGACCAGGCTGGGAGCCATGACTGAGCCGAACGGGCTGATCCGACCCGGGCGCGCCGCGCCCGGGTCCGCCGGCGATCGGGGGGTCGGATGACCACGCCACTTCAGGTCACCGCCCGCCTGCGCACCCCGGTGACGGAGCACGACCACGTCCGCGGACCGGTGGACGCGCCGGTGACCATCGTCGAGTACGCCGACTTCCAGTGCCGGTTCTGCGGAGCCGCGTACCGGAACCTGACCGAGCTGCTCCGCCAGCGGGCGGACACGGTGCGGCTGGTGTACCGGCACTTCCCGATCGCCAACCTGCACCCGTACGCGGAGAGCGCGGCGGAGGCCACCGAGGCGGCCGACCGGCACGGACGGTTCTGGGCCATGCACGACTGGCTGTACGAGCACCAGGACCAGCTCGACCCGGTGCACCTCTCGCTCGGCATCGAGCAGCTCGGCCTGCCGATCGACGAGGTGCGCGCCGAGGTGGACCGGCAGGCGCACGGCGACCGGGTGCGGCGGGACTTCGTCAGCGGCATCCGCAGCGGGGTCAACGCCACGCCCACCCTCTTCATCAACGAGGTCCGCCACGACGACGCCTACGACCTGGCCGACCTCCTCACGGCGGTGGACGCCGCCGCCAACCCCTGAGCCTCTCTCCCCTCCTGTCGATCAAGAGCTTCGCGTCACCGGAAGGCTTCCCGGTCGACGCGAAGCTCTTGATCACCTTTGTGGGTGGATCAGATGAGGCGGAGTTCGCGGGCGCGGCGGACGGCCTCGCGGCGGCGGGTCGCGTCGAGCTTGCGGTAGATGTTGCGGACGTGCGTCTTCACCGTGTTGACCGACAGCGACAGCTCACTGGCGATCTCCACGTTGGACAGGATGCTCTGCAGGTAGCGCAGGATGGTCAGCTCCCGCTCGGTGAGCGGCTCGTCCAGCGCCGCCGCGGCCGGCTCGGTCGCCGCCCGCCCGGCCGGCTCGTCGGCGCCGCGGACCAGGTCGCTGACCGTCGGCCAGTGCGCGGTGCCGGCGTCGAGGTGCGCGGCGAGCAGGTCCCGCACCCCCGGCTCGGCGCGGGTGAACACCCGCCGGTACCCGTCCGGCCCGGCCAGGTCGAGCGCCGCCTCCAGCAGCCGGCCGGCCCGCCGCTCGTCCCCCGCCCGCCGGGCCAGCACCGCGTCGAGCACGGCGGCGTCCAGGCGTACCGGCAGTGCCCAGTCGGCCGCCTCCGGGGCCTGCCAGTCCGGCAGCAGGCGCCCGGCGGCGCGGGGGTCGTCGGCGCACAGCTCCACCCGGGCCAGCGCCACCGCCAGCGCGGGCTCGGCCTGCTCGCGTACCCGGTCGGTGAGCAGCTCGCGGGCGGTGTCCAGGTCGCCCCGACCGGCGCGCAGGTCTGCCTCGGCGGCCAGCAGCCAGTGCGTCAACTCGACGGCCCGGGGCCGGTCGGCCAGTCGCTCCCGCGCCTCGACCAGCAGTCGCAGCCCGGCGGCCGGGTCACCGGCGTCCCGCCGCAGGTACCCCTGGCACAGCGCCGCCAGCGCCGCCACGGTCGGCTCGCCGGTGGCGGCCGGCGCGGCCAGTCCCAGGTTGGCCTCGGCCTCCTCGGGCTGGTCGCGGTGCAGCGCCACCAGCGCCAGCGCCAGGTAGCCGTGGCCGCAGTCCAGCCGGCAGGCCCAACCCTGGCAGGGCGGCAGGGCCAGCGCCGCCCGGGCGGCGTCCTCGGCCGCCCGCAGCTCACCCCGGGCCGCGTGCAGCAGCGCGGACCGGCTGGCGCAGACCAGCTCGGTGCGCGGCCGCCCCGCCTCCCGGGCCGCCGCGAGCGCCCGACCGAAGCCGGTGGCGGCCGCCCGCAGGTCCCCCTCGGCCAGGTCGACCAGGCCGACGGCGGTCTCCCCCACCGCCCGCACGTCGGCGTCCTCGCCCGCGTCGCCCCGGGGCGCGGCGCCGGGCATCCCGGCGTGCGTCCGGGTGGCGAGCAGCCGGGCCGCGGCGGCGCGTACCTCCCGGTGGTCGCCGGCCAGCCGGGCCAGGGCGAGTTCCAGCGCGGCGACCAGGCGCAGGAACCGCTCCCGGCGCGGGGCGGGCAGCGTCGGGGCGTGCTCGGCGGCGAGCCGTAGTCGCTCCGCGGCGGCCGCCGCGTCCCCGGCGTGCGCCCGCTCCGCGGCGCAGGCCAGCGCCAGCTCCGGGTCGCGGGCCACCGCATCGGTCGGGGGGACGGCGGGCGGCGGCCCGGCCGGGGTGTCCCGGTCGTACGGGGCCAGCTCCGGCCAGCGGGTGATGAACAGGTCGGTGGCCGGACCCCACTCGCCGGCGGCGAGGGCGTGTCGCAGCCCGTCGGCCGGCCGGCCGTTGTCGGCGTACCAGCCGGCCGCCCGCCGGTGCAGGTCGCGCAGCTCGTCGGCGGGCAGCCGGGCCAGCTCGGCGTGCAGCAGGTCGGCGAGCAGCGGGTGGCAGCGGTACCAGGGCGGGCGGCTGTCGTCGCGGCGCAGCGGCCCGCCGGCGCCGGCCAGCGCGGCCAGCGTCGGCTCGGTGTCCGCCCGGCCGGTGAGCGCGTCGGCCAACCCGGCGCAGACCGCGTCCGCCACGGCGGTGCGCCGCAGCACGTCCTGCGCCTCGGGCTCCAGCCCGGCGAGCACCTCCTCGCGCAGGTAGCCGGCGATGTCCGGCTGGTCGCCGCCGAACTGCTCCACCCAGCGCGCCGGGTCCGGCTGCCCGCGCAACGCCAGCGCGGCGAACCGGAGCGCCGCCGGCCAGCCCCCGGTCCGCTCCCGCAGCCGGCGCACCCCAGCCACCGGCAGCACCACCCCGTGCGCGGTGAGCAGGTCGGCCACCTCGTCACCGGTGAAGGCCAGCTCGTCCGGGCCGAGCTCGGTCAGTTCCCCGGCCAGCCGCCACCGGTGCACGGCCAGTGGCAGCCCGGCCCGCGCGCCGACCACCAGGCGCAGCCGCTGGCCGGCGTGGCGGAGCAGGAACTCCAGCCCGGTCAGCGCGGCCGGGTCGGTGATCCGGTGCAGGTCGTCCACCACCAGCAGCACCGGCCGCTCCCGGGCGGCGAGCGCCGCGGCCAGCAGTTCCAGCTGGTCGGGGCGGGGTGGCCGGTCGGGCACCGGGGGCTCCGGCGCGTCCCCGACCGGACCGGTGGCCGCGCGCAGCGCCGCCGCCAGGTAGGACCAGAACCGGTCGCCGTCGTCGCCGGCCTCCACCGACACCCAGGCCGCCCGGAGCGGTTCGCCGTCCGGGGTAGCGTCCCCGGCCGCACCGAAGTCCCCCGGCGGCGCGCCCGCCGGCACGGCCTCGCGGGCCCCCTCGGCAGCCGCGGTCACCGGGCCGCCCTCCGCCCGGTCCGGGCCGGCGGCAGCGGCCGCCCGGCACCACGAGGCGAGCAGGGTGGTCTTGCCCCAGCCGGCCGGCGCGGAGACCAGGGTGACCGGGCCGCCGGTCCCCCGGTCCAGGGCGTCCAGCAGCCGGGGGCGCAGCAGCACCGGATCGGGCAGCGCGGGCGGACGCAACCGGGACGCCAGCAGGGGTGTGCCGGCCGGGCCCCGCACCGCCGCCGTGACCACGGTTCGGTTCTGCTCCTCCGGCATCCGGCCC
>NZ_QGSW01000200.1:0-7034 GCF_003176715.1 Micromonospora sp. S4605 | reverse complement strand
CCACATAACCAAGATCAAAGAACATGCCAAGGGCGTGGACACACGACTCTCTCTAGACATGCATCAATCTTCGCTGCTCAACGCCCAGATTCCGATGATCGTTTGACCACAAACTGCGGAACCCGGGTGCATGTCGGCGAGGCTGGCCGGCTCGGCCCGCTCGGTGACCTTCTTCCCGTCGGCGTCGACCAGGATGACTGTGTACTTGCCGCCGCTGCGCACCCGGACCACCAGCGAGCCGTCCGCCTGGAAGTAGGCCTGCCGCAGTTCACGGCCACCCAGCGGCAAGGTCACCTCCCTGCCCGTCTTGGTGTCGAGCACGGCGTTGACCACCAGGTCGCGGGCGGCGTCACCGTAGGTGCCGTCGCGGTCGATCCGGAACAGCGCGATCCGCCGCCCGTCCGGCGAGATGCTGGCGACGTCGAAGCAGACGTACCGGCTGCCCTTGCTGCCGAGGCCCGGGATGGTGCGCCGCCCGGTGCCGGTCCGGTCGGTGACGACGACCGTGCCGTTCGAGCCGTCGGCGAAGGCCACCGTGTCGTCGGCCGCCCAGACCGGGTGGCAGCCCTGGAAGCCGGCCACCTCGGTGAAGGCGCCGGACGAGACGTTCAGCAGACCAGCCTTGTCGTAGCTGCCGTCCGCCGCGCCCAACCGCACAGTGAGCTGCCGGGAGTTCGGTGACCAGGTGGGCGACCAGCACATGTTGTCGACCAGGTCGTGGAGCTTGCGCTTGCCGGAGCCGTCGAGGGCGGAGGTCCAGAGCGCGCCGCCGTCCTCCACCCAGGCCACCCGGCGGCCGTCCGGCGAGACGGCGGCGTTGTCCCGTGCCGCACGGAACGGCAGGGCGAGCCGTCGGGTCGGAGTGTTCCCCGGCGTCCAGGAGTAGAGACGGGCGGTCTCGGCGTCGCCCGAGACCGGGCCGTAGTGGAGCCGGTCGAACGTCGCGGTGTCGGGGGGTCCGGCCGGATCGCCGGAGACCGGCGCGGACGGGCTGTCGGTGACCGAGGGCGTGGCTGACGGCGACGCCGACGGCAACGGGCTGGCGGTGACCGACGGGGTGGTCGCCGGGAGCGGGTCGGTGCCCCGGTTCGGCAGGATCGCGAAGGCGGTGCCGGTCGCGGCGGCCAGCATCACCACCGCCGCGGCGGAGGTCGCCACCGCCCGCTGGATGCCGATCCGGCGGGACGTCCGCAGCGCGCGGTCCCGCAGGTCGACCGGGGTGACCTCCGCGGCCAGGTCGGCCAGGTCGAGCCGGAGACGCTGGTCGTTCATCGGGCGCTTCCTTCCAGGACGTACAGCTCGGCGAGCTCGGGTGCGACGGCGCGCAACTTCGCCAGCGCCTTGGAGGTCTGGCTCTTCACGGTAGTCAAGGCGCTATAAAAGCCACGCACGGTTCGCCCGTTTGCGACGTCGGTCAGTTTCTGCACTATGGACGGCATGGCGCCCGTTCCCAGTACCCGATACGCGGACTTCATCGCCGCAGCTCGACGCGTTGCGCCGTCGGTGCTGCTGCCAGCGCTGGCGAACGCCTCTATCCAGCAGCTCGACGGCAGCATCTACCGTCCCCGTGCGAACGATCTGATCCAGGCGTGGATCATTGCGGCGGCTGCACGGGAAAACACCGCGTATGGCAATGAGCACCGGCAGCAGACGGTGGCCCTCAAGGACTTGATCCGAATCCGGAACACCTACCTCGAGTTGCACGACCCGTTCCTCAACGCGGTCGGGCAGCCAGGTGCGGTGGAGTCACTGATGGTCCGGACCGTGTTCGAGCAATTCCCGTTCGCACACTCCCGGTTCGAGGACCTATCACGCATTTTGTTACTCTTCGAACGGGATTACTCCTCGCTGAACTGCGAGGTGCTCTCCGTATCCTCATGGGAGCAGGTACTGGGCGCGCCGCTGGAGCAGTTCATGCGTGCAGCGTTCTTTATCTTGGTCGGCGCGCTCTGCAACGGCGGACTGTTCAACCCGGGCTGGCTCACCATGCCCCACTTCACGCCGGTGTTCGACGCCTACGACATGGCGCCGGTCCAGGTGCTGGAGATCTTCGACCGGGTGTTCGTAGCCGACTTCGCCGATGTACGAAGCAGAGCAGGGGTTAACCGGAACCCCGATCCGCACCTGCGGCGGTTCGACCCGAATCCCCTCCTGGAGACGCCGTTCGTGCGAATGCCCGACGGCACCAATTTGGCCCCATGCGTGCATCTCGTCGCACAGCGGGTCAGCCCCGCGTCCCTGTACTACGTGGGCCTTAGCCTCGATCCGTGGATCGGACCGGTGTGTGACGCTGTCGAAGACGGCGTGGAAATGACGAGAGTGCCCTCTGGGCTGCGATGATCGGGTTTCTCTAGGACCCAGATCGGTGCGGCTCGGAAGGACACTCTCGGTGCAAGGATCTCATGCCTTTCAGGCGGATGGCGCGGTGTTCGACGAGGACAACCTCGTGTCGCACGCGGGCTTGGTCCCGGTGCTGGAACTGGCCGAACAGGCCGGGTTGTCACAGCTGCTGGATCAACATGTCCGGTTCGTCGATGAGCGGGTGAAGTCCGGGGCGGCGAACCCGACACCGAAGCTGACCTCGATCATCGCGGGGATGGCCGCCGGCGCGGACAGCATCGACGACCTGGACGTCATCCGCTCCGGTGGGATGAAGCAGGTGTTCGGCGGGGTCTACGCATCCGCGACGCTGGGGATCCTCTTGCGGGAGTTCACCCACGGCCATACCCGGCAGCTGTCAGCGGTACTGCGCCGCACCTGATCGCCCTCGCCCGGCAGACCCCGATCCTGCACGGCATCAGCGAACAAGCATTCATCGACATCGACTCTCTGCTGCGCCCGGTGTACGGCCACGCCAAGCAGGGAGCCTCGTTCGGGCATACGAAGATCGCCGGGAAGACCATCCTGCGGCGGGGCTTGTCCCCGCTCGCGGTGACCATCTCCACCGAGACCGCAGCGCCGGTGGTGGCCGGGGTGCGGCTGCGGGCCGGACGTGCCGGCTCCTCCCGCGGTGCGGCGAGCATGGTCACCGAGGCGGTCAACACCGCCAAAGCCGCCGGCGCGCACGCGGACAACATCCTCGTGCGCGGCGACTCCGCCTACGGCAACGGCAAGGTCATCGCCGCCGTCGTCAAAGCCGGCGCCCGGTACTCGTTCACCCTGACCAAGAACGAAGCGGTCAACGCCGCGGTCGCGGCCATCCCCGAGGAGGCATACACACCCGTGCACGACCCGGGCGCGGTCACCGACCCCGACACCGGTGAGCTGATCTCCGACGCCCACGTGGCCGAGGTGCCCTACACCGCGTTCGCCGGCAGCCGTCACCGCATCACCGGCCGGCTCATCGTCCGCCGCGTGCTCGACGCCAACACCCAGGACCCGCTGTTCCCGGTCTGGCGCCACCACCCGTTCCTCACCGACAACACCGAACCGACCGCCGAGGCCGACATCACCCACCGCCGGCACGCCATCTGCGAGACCGTCTGGTCCGACCTCATCGACGGGCCCTGGGCCCACCAGCCGTCCGGATCGTTTCCCGCCAACGCCGCCTGGAACATCCTCGCCGCGATCACCCACAACCTGCTGCGCGCCGCCGGCACCCTCACCGGCAGCCCCCGCCACGCCGTAGCCCGAGGTGCCACCCTGCGCACCCACCTGGTCAACATCCCCGCCCGGCTCGCCCGGCCCCAACGCCGACCCGTGCTGCACCTGCCCACGCACTGGCCCCGGGCCGACGCCTGGCTCGCCCTCTGGCGGGCGGTCTTCGTCACCTGAACGCCCCCGCCCACGCACGCAACACCCACCAGCACACGCATCCGCGCCCCCACCCGCCGACCAGGAACCGAGCACGCTGGACAGACCAGCAGCACAACCACGCCCCCAGCCGACCAAAGACCGTCTCAACCGATCAAGCGATCAACCCGAATCCGATCCACGGATCGAGGCTTAAGGCGTCAGTGGCCGCAGGTCCGAACGGCTTGCCTGCACCTGCCGACGGCGGCGCCGCGCCCGCGAACCCAGATCTCGGCGCCCGTTCCAGGGAACGGACCGACGCCATCCTCGCGGCGCTCAGTAGCCAGCAGCCCGACGATCTCGTGTACACGCCTCCGGCCGACGTCCAGCAACTGGTTGCGGACTTCCTCGTCTCGACCGCCCGCGTCTACCTGGTCACCGGCCCCCCGGGCTGCGGCAAGACCAGCTTCACCCGCCATCTGGCGACTCAGGCTCCCGGAGTGGATGTTCAACTGCTGACCGCGGACTCGTGGACCGAGGACGTCGACCTGGCGCGGGAGATCCTCCGCTACGGCTCTCTGCCGGCGGGCGTGGATCCGCTGCTGACCCTCGAGGGTGAGAGCCAGAGCCTGTCCAGGCCTCTGCTCGTCGTCATCGACAGTCCGCAGTCCCGCGCCGTCGTGGACAAGGTCTGCCGGCAGCTCGACGGCACGCTGCGGCAGGTGCTCTCGGGCAACCTGAGGTTCCTCCTCGTACTGCGCACACCGCCGGATGTCGAACTCGCGCCCTACCCCGTCCTGTCCGCAGCGGTCATGACCGGTCAGGATCACGGTGTCGGCCCGTCGCTGCGGCTGGACCGCTGGGACGCCGGCACGGCCCGGGACGTGTAGAACGCGCAGCGGCACGAGAGTGAGCCCCCGTTCGACGCCCTGCCCGCCAAGATTCGCAACTTGGCCCGCCTGCCGCTGTACATGAGCCTCATCCGGGCCGCCAAGTCGACTGAACCGCTCGGGCAGACCAACGCCTTCCGGCTCGTGGAATTCTGCGTCGCCTCGATCCTGAAGGCGGCGAGCCTGGACGTCGAACGGGCCACGGCGGACCTGACGGCACTCGCGCGGATGCAGCTTGCTGCGGCATGGACGCATCACCTGCTTCCCGCGATGGAAGCCGACCCGCCAGGGGATGTCGGAGACCTCACCGCGTCCCCGGTCGCGAGACTTGTGCGGTCCGGCCCGTCCGGCGGCCTGACGTTCCATCACGACGTCATCCGTGAGTATCTCTTCGCCCGGTGGCTCGCCCAGCTCATCGAGGCCCACGGACGCTCGACCATCACCATCGAGCTGCTCAACGACCTTGCCGCTCGCACGAGCACGTCAGGCGACCTGCGAGGCGTCCTGGAATTCCTGTTGCAGGGCTTGGACGCTACGTCGCCGGAACTGCTGGCCGCCGTCGCACAGTCACCATCGATCAGCATCACCGAGACGCTGCCCTTGATGCTCGAACTCACCGGTGAGAGCCCGGCGTTCACCACCGCCGAGGTGCTGCGCGTGTGCGCCTCCCGCTGCCTGCACGACAATGGCCTACCGCTTGCCAGAGCCCTCCTGCACACCAACGCAGCCGCGACAGCACTGGGCGCTGAGTACCCCCGATGGATGCTGCGGGTCCTGCGCCGCTTCGGCCCGGCAGTATGGTCCGACATCGTGGCGTGCGTCGAGACGCAGCTGCCCATAGCGGCCATCCACGACTTCGTTCGTCTCGCGCAACTCGACACCGTAGAGGACGCGGTGTTCCTCGCCCGACACTTCTACGTCTTTCTCACCGCTGACGACGGCACTTCCCAGGAACTGAAGGCACTCCTGGCTCACCCCGACTGGCGAGCCCGCGCCGCCCTCGCCGAGGGGATCCGAGCGGGCCACGCGATCCCACACCAGATGATGATCTCTGGCGCTGGGAGAGCCGTACATCAGGCTGCGGGGCTCATCGGACTACTGGCTGTACGCCACGCTGTTCGCCAACACCTGCCCACTCGCCATCATCGAGGGGCAGGTCGCCGGAAGCGTGATCGCCTTCCGAAGCCAGGTCGACCCCTCGGAAATCTACCTGCAAGACGTGATGACGCATCCTGGCCACCGCCGTGAGGGCATCACACGGGCGCTCGTAGAAGAAATTCACCGGCAAGGCTCTGCCTGGGGATGCCGACGCCTATTCCTCACGTCAGAACCCGACAACCACGCCGCGCACAGAGCGTGGCTCGCTCTAGGCTTCCGCAACGTTGCGGGAGACACGACCAAGGCTGGCGTGGCTGTGATCTACGACTACAAGGGGCCGGGAAAGCACCGCGCCGTGTACGAGCGACCGATCAGCGGCTAGCGACAAGCGGCCCGCCCAAGTGCCGAATCCTGGGCATCTCCTTGCCAGACGTAGGAAATCCCTGAACATCGCCGAGTCCCAACGTCGGACAGGCGGCGGCAGACCGTGGGCGGCGCGACAACGGACGCCGCAACGACGCAGCGCGTGCACGATCGTTAGCGTTCGGGTGAAGCGGGCCGCGCCCGCCCCGAAGGGGGGCGGGCGCAGGTCACGCGGCGCGTGGTGGTGCGGGTTGGTGGAGGCGGAGCAGGCGGGCGAGGGTGGCGGCTTGGTCGACGGTCGGGAGGCCGGCTTCGGCGGCGAGGGCTTGGATCTCGGTTTCGGTTGCGGGGTCGGTCAGGTAGCGGGCCATCGACAGCGTTCCCGGCAGGGCCGGAGGTTCGGTGTCGGGGTGTGCAGTCGGGGCCTCGCCGCCGGTTGTCCGCGTGGGCGGGGTCGACGGCGACGGGTGCGGTGTGTTCGCGCGTGATGTCTGGTCACGGCGTGTGGCCATGTCCCTCCCAGGACGGCTCGTGGCGTGAAGTCGACGTGTCGGGCCATGGGCATCTCCCTAATCGGTGGTAGGAACTCGCTGCAGAACGATCGCCGGATCCGGCAGGCGGGGTCGGCGTGCGGTGGAGGGCTGCGGACTGTAGCTCCGGTGGCCGCGAAAAGTGAAGACGTTCGCCACTCACAGCGACTCACAGCGGCGTGTCGTCCGCGTGAGTGCGCGGCGCGGGCGCGGGGCGCAGCCGCCGAACAACGCGGCTGACAGACTCTGACAGCTCCCGTCCGACGCCCAGTCCGCTTCTGTCGCCTCGGCGCGCGCCCCGGGAGGGGCGACGGCTACCGCCCCGGGCGGGTTGGCGGGTGCAGGCGGGTTCGGCGGCGTGTGGGGCCTTCAGGCCGCCGCACGCGCCGCGTGTCCCGCCACCTGTCTCTTATACCCCTCT
>NZ_QGSW01000403.1:0-7051 GCF_003176715.1 Micromonospora sp. S4605 | reverse complement strand
GTCGAGCCCCGCGCCGCCCCGCCGACCTGGCCGCCGGCCGCTACGACCCGACGTGCCCGCGCTGCGCCGGCACGCTGACCCCGCTGCTGGTGCCCGAGGACGCGCCGCTGGAGCCGCGCAGCACGTACGCGGCCAGCAAGCTCGCCCAGGAGCACCTGGCCGGCGCCTGGGCGCGGCAGACCGGCGGGCAGGTGTGGGCGCTGCGGTACCACAACGTCTACGGCCCCCGCATGCCGCGCGATACCCCGTACGCCGGGGTGGCCTCGATCTTCCGGTCCGCGCTGGCCGACGGCCGGCCCCCCACCGTGTTGGAGGACGGCCGGCAGCGGCGGGACTTCGTGCACGTCACCGACGTGGCGCGGGCCAACCTGCTCGCGCTGGCCACGGCGCCGCCGGAGTCCCTCGCGGCGGTCAACGTCTGTTCCGGGGAGCCGCGCAGCGTCGGCGAGCTGGCCGCCACCCTCGCCGCCGCGATGGGCGGACCGGCCCCGACGGTGGTCGGTGGCGCCCGCCCGGCCGACGTCCGGCACGTGGTCGCCGACCCGACCCGCGCGGCCGACCTGCTCGGCTTCACCGCCCAGGTCCGGTTCGCCGACGGGGTGGCGGCCTTCGCCACCGATCCGCTGCGCGAGCCGGCGGCGCTGCCCGCATGAGGCGGCCACCGCGCTGCCGCGACGTGCTCAGGAGACCGTCCAGAGCAGGTGGTTGACCGCGAGCGCGGTCACCGCCTGACCGGCCAGCCACCAGCGGCGGGTCGCCGCCGGCAGGTGTGCGGCGGCGACCAGCAGCCAGACCGCGAAGGGCAGCCAGATCCGCTCCACCTCGGCCTTGCTCAGCCCGGACAGGTCCGCGGCGAGCACCGCTACCGCTGCGGCCACCGGCAGCACCACTGTCGGCCCGGCGGCCCGCGCGGCGAGCCGGAGGGCGGCGCCGCGCCACGCGGACCGCACCGCCACCACGCCGGCCGCCACCGCCCGGCGCAGCGCCGGCCCGACCGCGGGGCCGGCGCAGAGCAGCAGCGCCGCCAGGTTGGCCCACACCCAGTAGCCGTACGGCCGGTCGGCCGCCCACCCCTGGTAGTACCGCTGCACCACCAGCCGGTAGCCGTCCCACCACCAGAAGCCGGCCGCGGTGAACGCGACCACCACCGCGGCCACCCCGGCGGACCCGGCGGCCAGCGCGGCGACCCGACCCGCCGGCCGCAGCGCCAGCACCGCCACCGCCAGCAGGCCGACCAGCACGAAGCCGTACGACAGGTGCAGCGCGACGCCGAGCAGCAGTCCGCCGGCGGCGGGCGCCAGCCGGCCGCGTACCGCCAGCAGGGCCAGCCCGGCGGCGACCACGCCGGTGAAGACGCCGTCGGCCGAGGCGCCCACCCACACCGCGCCCGGCAGCAGCACCAGGAAGGGCAGTACCGCGCGGGCGGCCGGCTCGGCGCCGAGCGCCCGCAACGCGACCGGCACCGACACGGTGACGCTGGTGCCCAGCAGCACGCACGCCAGCGCGGCGGCGGTGCCCCCGCCGAGCCCCACCCGGTCCAGCCCGACGAAGAACAGCAGCGCGCCCGGTGGATGCCCGGCGGTGTGGGTGGACCACGAGTCCGGCTGGAAATCCAGGATCCGTCCGGTGAACCCGGCCAGCATGGCGGGGACGTCCGTGACCCCGGGGACCTCGTGCAGGTACTCGGCCTGCGGGGTGAGCCGCTCGGTGAGCCCGGCCGACCAGCCGTCCACCAGCGCCAGGGACAGCGTCCACGCCGCTGACGTCAGCCAGGCCGTGCCGAGCAGCGGGCCCCAGCGGGCGGTCGACGCCCACCGCACCCCGGCCCCGACCGTCACGACCGCCACCAGCACCGCCGCCGGGGTGCCCCAACCGAGGTGCGGCCGCCAGGTCGCGTAGAGCGGGGCGGCGTCCGCGTGCAGGCCGGCGTCGCGGGCGTTGAGCACCGCGCCGGCCGCCACGGCGAGGGCCAGCAGCGCCGCCTCGACCCCGAGCACGGTCAGGTCGGCCCGCCGCCGGCGGGTCGGTGCCCGCCAGGGCGCGTCGGGTGGCTTCGTGGTCGTCCTCATGCCGACCGGACGGTACGTCCTCCACCCCGTCCACGACAGGCGAACGGCCGGACTGTCACCGTCCGGTAAGAACCGATCCGTCGGTAACAGATCCGTAAGGCCCGATCTGCCCTCCGGCGCCCGGCTGGCGTCCTAGCGTCGGCGGTATGCCGACCCAGATCGACGTGGTGCTGCCCTGCCTGGACGAGGCGGCCGCCCTGCCCGGCCTGCTCACCGCGCTGCCGCCCGGTTACCGGGCCATCGTGGTGGACAACGGATCCCGGGACGGGTCGCCGCAGGTGGCCGCCCGGCACGGCGCCCGGGTGGTGCACGAACCGCGCCGCGGGTACGGCGCCGCCGTGCACGCCGGGCTGGAGGCGGCCGAGGCGGAACTGGTCTGCGTGCTCGACGCGGACGGCTCCTTCGACCCCGGAGAGCTGCCCGCCCTGGTCGCGCCGGTGGCCGACGGGGCCGCCGACCTCAGCGTGGGACGGCGCCGGCCGGTCTCGGCCGGGGCGTGGCCGTGGCACGCCCGCGCCGGAACCGCGCTGATCGCGGCGCTGCTGCGGCAACGGGGCGTACCGCTGCGCGACCTCAGCCCGATCCGCGCCGCCCGCCGCGACGCGCTGCTCGCCCTCGGTGTCGCCGACCGGGCCTTCGGCTACCCGCTGGAACTGCTGATCCGCGCCGCCGCCGCCGGCTGGCGCATCCACGAGCTGGACGTCAGCTACGCCCCGCGCGCCGCCGGCACCCGGTCCAAGGTCTCCGGCTCGGTACGCGGCACCCTGCGCGCCACCCGCGACTTCGCCGGCGTGCTGCGCACCGTCGGCCGGCCGCGATGAGCGTGCTGCTGGTGCTGGCCAAGGCGCCGGTGCCGGGCCTGGTGAAGACCCGGCTGGCCCCGCCGGCGACCCCGGCCCAGGCGGCCCGGATCGCCGCGGCCGCCCTGCTGGACACCCTGGACGCGGTCCGCGCCGTGCCCGGTGCGGTGCCGGTGCTGGCGCTGTCCGGCCGGCTGGACGACGCCGAGCGCGGCGCCGAGCTGGCAGCGGCGCTCGCCGGCTGGACCGTGTTCGCCCAGCGCGGCGCGGGACTCGGTGAGCGGCTGGTCAACGCGCACGCGGACGTCGCGGCCGCCTTCCCGGGACACGCCGTGGTGCAGATCGGCATGGACACCCCGCAGCTGACCCCCGCCCGGTTGGGCGCCGCGATCCGCCGGCTCGCCTCGGCCGACGCGGCGCTCGGCCGGGCCGTCGACGGCGGCTGGTGGGCGCTCGGGCTGCGCGACCCGCGGCACGCCGCCGCCCTGCGTACCGTGCCGATGTCCACCGCGCGGACCGCGTGGCACACCCGGGCGGCGCTCGGCGCGCGGGGGCTGCGGCCTGCGGCGCTGCCCGTGCTGCGCGACGTGGACGAGTGGCCGGACGCGCTCGTGGTGGCCGCCGAGGCCACCGGAAGCCGGTTCGCCCGTCAGGTGGCGGCGGTGCGGACGCTGCCCGCCGGTGGTCGCCGGTGACGGTGCACGCCGTCGGGCCGGCCAACCGCGACCTGGATCCCGGTAGCGTCCCGGACGCCCCTGAGGTCGCCGCCTTCGCCGCGGCCCTGCGCCCCCACCCCGGCACCCACTGGCTGGAGCAGAGCGACGGCCACCGCGCCCCGCTGCCGGTACGCCGGTGGCACGGCCCGCCCGAGCCGGCGACGGCGGCGGTGGTGGTCCGGTGCGCCGGTCCGACGCTGGACGTCGGGTGCGGGCCGGGCCGGTTCACCCTCGCACTGACCCGGGCCGGACGCACCGCGCTCGGTGTGGACGTCTCCGCGCACGCGGTACGGCTCACCCGGATGCGCGGTGCGGTCGCCATCCGACGGGACGTCTTCACCGCCCTCCCCGCCGAGGGCCGCTGGCGGCACGTGCTGCTGATGGACGGCAACATCGGCATCGGGGGCGACCCGGTCGCGCTGCTGCGGCGGTGCCGGCGCCTGCTCCATCCGACCGGGACGATCGTCGTCGAGCTGGAGCCGCCCGGGCCGGGCCTGTGGCGCGGGCACGCCCGGCTGGCGTCCCGGTCGACCGACGGCGTGCTCCGTCGCGGCGGGACGTTCCGGTGGGCCCGACTGGACACGGCAGCGGTGCGCGGCGTGGCGGAGACGTCCGGCCTCGCGGTGCGGGACATGTTCGCAGCGGGCCCGCGTCGGTTCGCCGAACTCGCCGGGCCGTTCGCCGAACCGGCCGGGCCGGCGGCGGCGCCTAGCTGAGGAACGCCAGCAGCTGCCGGGTCGTCTCGTCGGGCGCCTCCTCGGGCAGGAAGTGGCCGGCTGCCACCGGCCCGCCGGTCACGTCGTCGGCCCACGCCCGCCACACCTCCAGCGGCCGGTACCAGCTCGCCACGGGGCCTGCGTGGCTCCACAGCACCAGCACCGGGCAGGTGATCCGGCGGCTGCCCCGGTCGGCCTCGTCCTGCCGGTAGTCCAGCGTGGCGGCGGCGCGATACTGCTCGCAGACGGCGTGCACCCGGTCCGGGTCGCGCAGTGTCCGGACGTAGGCGGCCCGGACGTTGGCCGGAAACGCGTCGGGCACCTCGGCGAGGTCGTCGAGCATGTGGTCGACGATCACCTCCGGCGCCCCGGCGATGAGCCGTTCGGGCACCGGCTCCGGCGCCGCGAGGAACGACCAGAGCCAGAACCCGAGGCTGAAGTCCATGTCGGCGCGGCCGAACGCGTCGCCGGTGGGCACGATGTCGAGCACCGCGAGCCGGGTGACGACGTCCGGATGGTCCAGTGCCATCCGGTAGCCGCAGCGGCCGCCGCGGTCGTGCCCGACGACGGCGAACGTGTCGTGCCCGAGCGACCGCATCACCGCCACCTGCTCCCGGGCGACCTCGCGCATGCCGTACGGGGCGTGCTCCGCGTCGCTGGGCGGGGTGCCGCTGTCGCCGAACCCGCGCAGGTCGGTGGCGACGACGGTGAACCGCTCGGCCAGCCGCGGTGCGACCCGGTGCCACATCAGGTGGGTCTCCGGCATGCCGTGCAGCAGCAGGACCGGCGGGCCACCACCACCCCGGCGGAGGTGGACGACGCCCTCCGCGGTGCCGACGTCCAGCTCCTCGAAACCGTCGAACACCAGCTTCCCTCCCACCCGTGGGATGTCGGGCGCCGCTCGGCGGCGCGCGGCAGGGGCGAACCCGTCTGCTCAACGAGGAGGCCGACCCCGACGGCGTGCGGGGGACGAGGCAACCCTTGACACCCCACATGAACGGGCGTAAACAAAAAGGCACCAACTCGAAACGGCGGTGAAACCACATGTACGCCGAGGAGCGACAGCAGGAGATCGTCCGGTTGGCACGGTCCAACGGACGCGTCGACGTGGCGACGCTCGCCGACACCCTCCAGGTCACGGCCGAGACCATCCGGCGCGACCTGACCACGCTGGAGCGGGCCGGCGTCCTGCGCCGGGTGCACGGCGGGGCCATCCCGATGGAACGGATCGGGTTCGAGCCGGCGCTGGCCGCCCGGGACTCGGTCCTGATCGAGGAGAAGGAACGCATCGCGAAGCTCGCCCTGGCCGAGGTGCCGCAGGAGGGCGCCATCATCCTGGACGCGGGCACCACCACGGCCCGCCTCGCCGAGGCGCTGCCGACCGACCGGGAGCTGACCGTCGTCGTCAACTCGCCGGTTCTCGCCACCGTCCTCGGCACCCGGCCGAACCTCAACGTCCTGCTGCTCGGCGGGCGGCTGCGCGGCCGCACCCTGGCGACCGTGGACGACTGGGCGCTACGCCCCCTCGCCGACCTCTACGTCGACGTCGCGTTCCTCGGCACCAACGGCTGCTCCGTCGAGCGCGGCCTCACCACGCCCGACCCGGCCGAGGCGGCGGTGAAGCGAGCCATGATCAGCGCAGCCCGCCGGGTGGTGCTGCTCGCCGACCACACGAAGATCGGTAACGACTACTTCGCCCGGTTCGGCTCCCTGTCCGACCTCGACCTGCTCATCACCGACCTCGGCGTCGACGCGGAGTTGGCGTCCGAGGTGGAGGCCGCCGGGGTACGGGTGGTGCGGGCATGATCGTGACGCTCACCCTCAACCCGAGTCTCGACCGCACCATCGAGATCGGCGAACTCGTCCGCGGTGACGTCATCCGCGCGACCGCCGCGCATCTCGAACCGGGTGGCAAGGGCGTGAACGTGTCCCGGGCGCTGCTGGCGAACGGGGTGCCGTCGCGGGCGCTGGTGCCGTGCGGCGGTGACGAGGGTGGGCAGCTCATCCGCCTGCTCCGCGCCGAGGGGGTCGACGTGCGGGCGCTACCGATCTCCGGCCGTACCCGGTCGAACATCACCCTCGCCGAACCGGACAGCACCGTCACGAAGATAAACGAGCCGGGCCCGGAGCTGAGCGCCGGCGAGTTCACCGCGGTCACCGACCAGGTGCTCGCCGAAGCCGGAGCGGGCGGCTGCGTGGTCGCCTGCGGCAGCGCGCCACCCGGCCTGCCGACCGAGGCGTTCCGCGAACTCTGCACGCGGGTCGTGGCCGCGGGGGACACGCTGGTCGTGGACACCAGCGGGCCAGCCCTGCGGGCGGCCGCGACGGCCGGCGCGGCCCTGCTGAAACCCAACCGGGACGAACTCGCCGAGGTGGTCGGGCGCCCGCTGACCTGCTTCGACGACGTCGTCGACGCCGCGCAGGAACTGCGCTCGTGGGGGGCCGGCGCCGTCCTCGCCAGCCTGGGGGCGGACGGCGCCGTCCTGGTCGACGCCGGCGGCGTGCTCGCCGGCGCGGCGCCGGTGCCCCGGCCCCGCAGTTCTGTCGGTGCCGGCGACGCCCTGCTCGCCGGCTTCCTCGCGGCGGGCGGTGTCGCCGCCGCAGGCGAGGGCGACCCGGAGCGGGCCGCGGTGGCGCTGACCGAAGCGCTGGCCTGGGGCGCCGCCGCCGTGAGCCTGCCCGGCAGCCGGATGCCCCGTCCCGCCGACATCCGCCGGGAGACCGTCCGCCTGCACCCCCGGCCAGACCGG
>NZ_QGSW01000402.1:0-7102 GCF_003176715.1 Micromonospora sp. S4605 | reverse complement strand
GGTTGGTTACCAGGAGGCCGGAGAGGAGGACGCCGCGGGCGAGGTTGAGCACTCCGTCGCAGCCGGGGAAGCCGGTGCGGATGCAGGCGCCGGCCGGCTGGCGGCCGAACAGGTACGGGGCGATGCTGTAGGGCACCTCGGCACTGACCGTCTCGCCGGTCTCGATGTGCACGAAGTCCAGCGGGACGCTGTCCGCCGGGACGTACTCCTGGAGGATGAAGCCGCCCCGCTCGGCGAACCGCCGCACCCCGTCGCGCCAGCCGTCGGGGTCGCACTCCCGGCCGATCAGCACGTCCACCCCGGCCGAGCCGTCGGCCGGCTTCGCCACCAGGTCGGCCCGGTCGGCCACCGCCCGGTCCAGCAGGGCCGGGGTGAGCGCCCAGGTACGCGGCACGTACCGGTGGATCAGGTCGCGGTCGGCGGCCGGCAGCGCGTCGGCGTCCTCCCACAGCCAGGCGAAGCCGAGCTTGTTGGCCAGCAGCCAGGCCGCCGACGACACCCAGATCGGCACCGTTCCGGCCGCCAGTCCCGCCTCCAGCGCGTCCACCCCGGCGCTCGGGGTGACCCGGTTGGGCACGAAGAGCCGGAACACCCCGTCGACCGGGGCGCCGTCGACCACCAGCCGGCTGTCGTCGGCCAGCGTCACCCCGGACACCGGTGCGATCACCAGGTCCAGGCCGAACGCGGCGGCCCGCTCGGCCACCGGGGCGAGCACCCGCAGGAAGCGCTGCGGGTCGTCCAGCCCCGGGTACTCGGCGTCGAAGTCGAGCAGCATGGCCACCCGCGCCCCGTCCGGCAGGCCCAGCCCGGCGCGGATCGCCGCGAACCGGCGGTCCACCGCGGACGGCGCCGCCTCGAGGCGGACCCGGTCGGTGATCCCCCGGGCCCGGTAGACGTCGACGAACCGGCGGACCACTGTGTCGGCGTCGAACGCGCCGCCGAGGCTGCTGTCGATGTTGTACTCCACCACCCGCGGCACCCCGCCGGAGAGCAGCACGTCCGGCCGGAAGGCGGCCAGCAGCGCCTCGCTCAGCGGCTCGTCGTCGTTCAGCAACCGGGTAGCGCCGGCCGGGACGCCGAGCAGCCGACGCAACTCACCCGCCGTGCCGGCGCGCCGCCGGCACGCCTCGAAGATCAACTGGGCGAGCCGGTCGCAGACCGCGTTGAGCACGTCCAGCGAGGTGCGGTCCATCACCGGCGGCCGGGCCAGCCGCCACTGCCGGTTGTACGTCGCCCGGCCGTCGAAGATCTCCCGCCAGGACTTCGCCCCGGCGGCCACCATCTCGGCCCGTACGTCGGCGGGCAGGTCCAGCCACGCCTGCGCGGCGGACGGCCAGCGGTGGTCAACGTCGATCATGTTCACCCGTCCTTTAGCACGTGGTGGATGGCGGTGCGCAACTGGTCCCGGCCCGGTTGCACGGCCCGGTCCAGCGCGGGGGCGAACGGCAGCACCGCGCCGTCCGGGCGGGTGACCCGGCGTGGCGGCGCGACCAGCGGCACCCGCTCGACCATCGTGGCGATCACCTCGCCGGCGATCCCGCAGGACCGGTTCGAGTCGTCGACCACCACCAGCCGCCGGGTACGGGCCACCGACTCGGCGAGCGAGTCCCAGTCGAACGGGTACAGCGTGCGCGGGTCGTACACCTCCACCGACGCCTCGCCGGCCAGTTCCTCGGCGACCGCGAGGGCGTCGTGCACCAGGTGCCCGACCGCGACCACGGTGACGTCGTCGCCGGCCCGGTGCACCCGGCCCCGGCCCAGCGGCACCGGGGCCAGGGCGGCGAAGTCGACGTCGGCGCGGACGTCCAGCGCGCCGGCCGGGGCGAAGACCACCACCGGGTCGTCGCAGCGCACCGCCGAGACCAGCAGCCCGTACGCGTCCGCCGGGGTGGCCGGCACCACCGTGGTCACCCCGACGTGGGCGAAGAGGCTGTACGGGTGGTCGGAGTGCTGCCCCGCCCAGCCGGTACGGGAGCCGGAGCCGGGCACCAGGTAGGTCACCGGCACCGCGCACTGCCCACCGGTCATCAGCGGGAACTTGTGCGCGTGGTTGACGATCTGCTCGAAGACCAGGAACAGCAGCGACGGGATCTGGAACTCGACCACCGGCCGCATCCCGGCCAGGGCGGCGCCGGTGGCGAAGCTGGTGAACGCCTGCTCCGACAGCGGAGTGTCCCGCACCCGGTCCGGGCCGAAGCGCTTGAGCAGCCCGGCGGTGACGTTCGCGGCGCCGACCCGGATGTCCTCGCCGAGCAGGAACACGGTCTCGTCGCGGGCCAGCTCGTCGGCGAGCGCCCGGGTGAGCGCCCGCCGGTAGGAGAGCCTGGGCATGGTCAACCACCTCCGGTGCGGGGGGTGAGGCCGCTGGCGTACAGGTGCGCCAGCGCGCCGGCCGGGTCCGGCTCGGGGCTGGCCAGGGCGAACTCCACCGCCGCGGCGAGCTGCCGCTCGACCTCGGTGTCCACCGCGGCCCGGTCGGCGGCGGACAGCCGGGCGCCCTGGATCGCCACCGGGTCGCGGGCCCGGCCCCGGGCCACATCCTCGGGCGGGCGGTAGTCGAGGCGTACCACGTGCTCGAAGGTGTGGTGGGCGTCGAACCGGTAGGTGCTCGCCTCGATCAGCTCGGGGCCGCCGCCGGCACGCAGCCGGGCGACGGCGGCCGCCGCGACGTCGCGTACCGCCTCGGGGTCCTGGCCGTCCACGACGGCGGCCGGCATGCCGAACGCGGCGGCCCGGCCGGTGATGCTGCCGGCCACCGCGCCGGCGACCGGCATGGTGGTGGCGTAGCCGTTGTTCTCGCAGACGAACAGCACCGGCACCCGCCAGAGCGCTGCCAGGTTGAACGCCTCCAGCAGCATCCCCTCGTTGACCGCACCGTCGCCGAAGAAGCTCACCCCGACGGTGTCCGCGCCCCGGCGCCGGCGGGCCCAGACCGCCCCGGTGACGATCGCCCCGGACGCGCCGACGATGGCGTTGGCGCCGAGCACGCCGACGCCGAAGTCGGCGGCGTGCATCGAGCCGCCCCGGCCGGCGTTCAGGCCGGTGGCCCGGCCGCAGAGCTCGGCGAGCATCCGGGGCGGGTCGGCGCCCTTGGCCAGCACGTGCCCGTGCCCGCGGTGGGTGCCGACGACCACGTCGTCGGCGTCCAGCGCGGCGCACACGCCGGCGGCGATCCCCTCCTGGCCCAGGTACGGGTGGATGCCGCCGACGATGTGCCCGGCGCGGACCAGCTCGATGGCCCGCTCCTCGAACCGGCGGATCAGCCGGACCGTGCGGTAGAGCCGGACCGGGTCGGCGTCGGTCACCGCCCGCGACCGGCCTTGATCGCGGCGAGGATGTCGTCCCAGAGCCGGGCCCGGGCGGCCAGCGCGGTGTTCACCGTGTCCGCGCGCTCCTGCCACTTCGCGTCGTCGTCGCCGCACAGGTCGGCGAGCATCTGCATGGCCATCGGGGTGTGCTGCTCGCCGTCGACCTCGATGTGCCGCTCCAGGTAGTCGACGAACGTGTGCAGCCGCCGGCTGCGTTCGTTGATCGCGACGACCTGGGCGAACATGTCCGGGATCAGGTCCTCCCGGCCGAACGCGAAGGCGGCCGCCTGGCAGTGCACCGGGGTGCCCTCGATGATCCGCCAGGTGGTGGCGGCGAACGCGGCCGACGCGGCGGGCACCCCGGCCTCGCCCAGCGCCTCGCCGACCGGCCGGCCGGCGCGCAGCAGCTCGACCAGCCGGTCCACCGCGGTGGTGTCGGCGCTGGCCTCCCGCATGCCCTGCACGTACAGCTCGAAGTGGCTGGTGTAGCCGTCGCCGAGCTCGTCGCTCTCCTCCACCATCACGATGTCGTTGATCAGCCGGCGGCTGCCGGTCGGCCCGGTCGGGATCCACGGCACGGTGACGCAGGTGAGCTGCCGCTGCAACGACTTCAGCAGCGACATGAAGTCCCAGACCGCGAAGACGTGGTGCTCCATGAAGGTGACCAGCGCCTCGTGGGTGTCCAGGTTGGCGTAGAGCGGGTGCTTGACCACCACGTCGCGGCGGTCGGTCACCGCCTGCTCCAGCCGCTCGATCCCCGGGTGCGTCCTACCCCAGTCGTACCGTGACATGTCAGCCTCCCTGCTCGGCGCGGTGGCGCCAGATGACCGGGCAGTAATCGGGGTCCGCGTAGTCCGGCCGCCCGTCGGCGGTGCGGCGGACCAGCACGTCGTGGTTGTACGCGGCGAGCGAGCCGTCGGAGAGCGGGTACGCCCGCCAGGCGTTGTCGCCGTCCTGCAGGTGCAGCGAGATCGCCTGCCGGGGGCGGCCGCTGACGTTGGCGCCGCTGCCGTGGTAGGTACGGCAGTGGTGGAAGCTCATGTGCCCCTTCGGGATCACCATCGGGACCTTGCGGATCTCGGCGCCGTTGTGCGCCCCGTTCGCGGCCAGCATCTCCTCCAACTGGTCGCGGTCGCGCTCGGCGAAGTGCCGCACCACCGTGTCGTCGGCGCCGACCTCCCGCCAGCGGTGCGAGCCGTCGACCATGGTGATGGTGCCCATCTCCTCGCCGCAGTCGTGGAACGGGATGAACGCGGTCAGCATCCGCTCGGACGACGAGGACGCCCAGTAGTGCTTGTCGAAGTGCCAGGGCACGATGTTGCTCGGCTCGCCGGAGATCGGCGGCTTGTAGATCAGCGTGGACTGGAACACGCGGATCTCCTCGGCCTGGGCGAGCCGGGCGGCGACCGCGCCGATCAGCGGCTTGCGCAGGATCGCGGCGAGCCCGTCGTGCTCGTGGTGGACGTAGTCGTTGTGCCGCTGCACCGCGCCGTTCGCCGGCTCCCAGTAGGCCAGCTTCGGCGGGCGTACCGGCAGCCGGCGGTCCCGCTCGCCGGCGTAGTAACGCTCGGCGGCCGCCGCGAGGGCGTCCACCTCCTCGTCGGTGAGCAGCTTCTTCGACAGGTACCAGCCGTGCTCGGCGTAGAACCGCACGTCCTCGGCGGAGGGCAGCAGCGCCTCCTCCTCGGCGGTCAGCGTCGGGTCGAACTCCGTCGTGGTCACGCACCCACCCCCTGCGGTACGGCCGCGGTCGCGGCCAGCTCCCGTTCCTTGGCCTCGTAGAGCGCCTTGATGTTGCCGCTGCCGAAGGTCAGCGCCCCGCGCCGCTCGATCAGTTCGAGGAAGAAGGTGCGGCGCACGTGCATCGACTCGGTGAAGATCTGCAGCAGCTGCCCGGCGTGGTCCCGGTCGACCAGCACGCCCAGCTCGCGCAGCCGGTCCAGCGGTGCGTCGACCCGGCCGACCCGGGCCTCCAGCTCGTCGTAGTAGCTGCCCGGGGTGGCCGCGAAGCGCACCCCCCGGGCGGCGAGCGCGCCGACCGCGCCGACGATGTCGTCGGTGCGCAGCCCCAGGTGCTGCACCCCGGCGCCGGAGTGCTGGTCGAGGAAGGCGTCGATCTGCCCCGGCCGGTGGCCGCGGTCCGGCTCCAGCAGCACCAGGGTCACCCGGCCGGACGGGCTCTGCACTACTGTGGAGTTCATCGCCTGCCCGTCGACCTCGATGTGCTCGGTGAAGATCTCCGCGAAGCCGAACACCTCCCGGTAGTGCCGGACGGTCGCGGCGAGCTGCCCCGGCGGCACGCAGACCGCCAGGTGGTCGATCTCGGCGAGCAGCGGGGCGTCGCCACCGGGCGGCGGTGGCGTCGGCTCCACCGCGCCGGGCAGGAAGTCGCGCCGGTCGCCGCGCCGCTCCACCAGCCGGTGCAGCACGTCGCCGAAGCCGCCCAGCTCGGCGGTGACCACCTCGGCGTCCGCGCCGGTGAAGGTGACCGGCGGGGTCACCCCGGTCGCGCCCCGGGCCACCAGTTCGGCGTACGCCCCGGCGGCGTCGTCCACCTCCACGGCGATCACCGCCACGCCGTCGCCGTGCCGCTGCACGTACCGGGCGGCCGGGTGCTCGGCGGTCAGCCCGGTGGTGAGCACCATCCGGATGTCCCCCTGGCTCAGCAGCAGCGAGCGCCGGCCGGCCAGCCCGGTCTCCGGGCCGCCCTGGCCGCTCAGCCGGAAGCCGACCGCGCGGCCGAAGTAGAAGGCGGCCTGCCGCGCGTCCCCCACGTAGAGTTCGATGTGGTCGATTCCACGGATGTCCATCTCATCTGCCCTTCCCCCCGTGCTCTGCCGTCGGGCGCGCCCCGCCCGCGGGTAGGTGCTGCGCCGGTCACCTCCCCGGCCGGGCGGCCCGCGCGAGCAGCAGGCTCACGTTCTGGCCGCCGAAGCCGAAGGAGTTGGTCAGCGCGTACTCCGTCTCCGTCGCCCGGGGCTCCTTGCGGATGTGGTCGGCCGGGCAGGCCGGATCCGGGTCGTCCAGGTTGTGCGTCGGCGGCAGCAGCCCGCGGCCGAGCGCCAGCGCGGTGGCCGCCGCCTCCAGCACGCCGGACGCACCGAGCAGGTGCCCGGTGAGCGCCTTGGTGGAGCTGACCGGCACCCCGTACGCCCCGAAGACCTCCGCCAGCGCGGTGGTCTCGGCGATGTCGCCGAGCTTGGTGCCGGTGCCGTGCGCGTTGACGTAGCCGACCCGGGCGGCCGGCACGCCGCCGCTGGCCAGCGCCCGCCGCATGCACTCGGCCGCGCCCGCGCCGTCCGGTCGCGGCGCGGTCGGGTGGTACGCGTCGGTGGTGGCCCCGTAACCGGCCACCTCGGCGTAGCCGGTGGCGCCCCGGGCGGCGGCGTGCTCGGCACGTTCCAGCACCAGCAGCGCCGCGCCCTCGGCGAGCACGAAGCCGTTGCGCCGGGTGTCGAAGGGCCGGCTCGCGGCGGCGGGATCGGCCCAGCCCCGGGCGAGCGCCCGGGCGTTGCCGAAGGTGTCGGCGAAGGTGGGGAAGAGCGGCGCCTCGCTGGCCCCGCAGAGCACCACGTCCGCCTCACCGGCCCGGATCAGCCGGACCGCGTCGGCGACCGACTGGGCGCCGGAGGCGCAGGCGGTGCCGACCGAGGAGGTGTAGCCGCGGATGCCGTACCGGATCGCGATCCGGGCCGACGGCATGTTCGGCAGGATCCCGGTGAGCAGGTACGGGCTGACCGCCGCCCGCCCCCGGGCGGCCCGGGCCAGCACCTGCTCCTCCAGCGTGGACATGC